>CAZDMC010000243.1:0-3737 GCA_964506335.1 uncultured Methylomarinum sp.
TGAAGAATCAGGAAGCATGATAGGAGCGATTGCAATACAAATCAAATACGCCGGCCTTTTTGTTACGCTTAATAGCGACCTTAATGAAGACGATGGAGTAAACCATTATATTGTGGGTGAAGATGGATTATTGCGAACTACATACAATGATGATCATGCAAGCATACTGAAAAAAAATATTGATACAGAACAATTTAAACTCTGGAAAAAAGAACAGGGTTCTCAAGGAAATATGCCAGATAATCAAGATGAAACTGCTTTTGAATATACCGGGCCAGAGGGAAATATAGTCATTGGAATACGCAATGTACTCAGCTTGCCCGGTGTTACCTGGATAATTATCAGTGAAATAGACTATCAAACAGCATTAAAAGCAGAAGCCTGGCTAGACAAAATCACATACTCCCTAGTGCTGCTAATAAGCATTCTGGTAGCCGCTTTAGGTTGTTTTCTAGCGAAGCGCTTAACAAATCCAATCATAGAAATAATAAGCGTTGTCAGTGCTGCAACTAAAGGGGATATGACACAGCGAGTCGAGGTAAAGTCTCGTAATGAAATCGGTTTACTAGCCCAATCGTTCAATTACCTGCTAGAAGCCCGAACTCGACACGCAGAAGCTTTGGAAGAAAGCAATAAAATTGCTCAGGATGCAATGATAGAGCTGACAGAACAACAATTTGCCATGGATCAACATGCTATTGTCAGCATCACTGATTTAAAAGGCAACATTACCCTGGTTAATAAAAAATTCTGTGAAATCAGCGGTTATAGTCGAGATGAATTGATAGGAAAAAACCATCGTATTCTCAACTCAGGAGCCCATGATACTGAATTTTTCCGTACTATGAATCAAACCATTGCCAAAGGTGATGTATGGCACGGAGAAATTTGTAATAAAGCCAAAGATGGTCATTTATACTGGGTAGAAAGTACCATCCTGGCCAATATGGGATCAGATAATAATCCGAAAAGCTATATTGCAATCCGTACCGAAATTACTGCACAAAAACAAGCGGCAATCTCCCTGAGAGAAAGCACAGAAAGCCTGGAACTGGTCATGGAAAATACCGGCGTGGGGATTTGGGACTGGCAAACCATGACCGGTGCGGTTGAATTTAATGAACGCTGGGCAGCCATTACTGGACATACCCTGGCTGAGTTGCAGCCTTTAGATATGGCATCTTGGACTAGCAAAGTTCATCCTCAAGATTTAACTCGTTCCAGCCAGATAATGGAAAAACATTTTGATGGTGAAACCGATCAATATGAATGTGAATTACGCTTAAAGCACAAACTCGGTCACTGGGTCTGGGTGCTAGATAGTGGCCGTCTGGTTGAACGTGATGAAAATGGCTTTCCAAAACGGATGATCGGTACACTGCTGGATATTAGCCAGCAAAAACAGGCCGAACTCAATACCCTTGAAGCTTTAACTATTACTGAAGCAACACTGGAAACCACTGATAACGGCATACTGGTGACAAATGGTAAAGGCCGAGTGCTACGCAGTAATCAGCTGTTCATTGAATTATGGGGAATACCAAAAAAACTGGAAAACAGCCTGATCGAGAAGAGTTATATTAATTATATGATCCCGCAATTAGTGAATCCCGATTTATTCAATAACCAATTACAAACAATTCAGCTGGATTCTGAAGTTACAATCACTGACTTATTAACACTTGATGATGGTCGTATTTTTGAGTTTAATACTAAAATCATGCAAAGAGAAGGCAAAACAACAGGAAGAGTCTGGCGTTATACTGATATTACTGAACGCAAGAATGCTGAAATAGCCTTGCAAAAAGCCAAAAAAGCCGCTGAAATTGCCAGCAGAGCAAAAGGTGAATTTTTAGCCAATATGAGTCATGAAATACGAACCCCAATGAATGGTGTGCTAGGGATGACTGAATTATTACTAGACAACCCTCTGGATACAAAACAGCACGGTCGCGCCCAAACCATTAAACGCAGCGCAGAATCATTGTTGACTATTATTAACGATATCCTCGATTTTTCTAAAATTGAAGCAGGAAAACTGGAACTGGAAAAAATCGACTTCAATCTTGGTACATTAATGGAAGACCTTGCGACTATTTTTGTTTCACGTAGCACCGAAAAACAACTGGAATTAATTTGTTCAGCCAACCCCACACTGCCTCAATGGTATGCAGGTGATCCAGGTCGCATCCGCCAGATCATCACCAATCTATTAGTCAATGCTATTAAATTTACTAGCCAGGGTACTGTGTCAGTCCGTTATCAACAAATTTCCTCAGAACGAAACAATAACATACTGTTACGTTTTGAAGTAAAAGACAGCGGCATTGGGCTTAGTAGTGAACAGCAGAAAAAATTATTTAAAAAATTCAGTCAAGCTGACAATTCAACAACCCGAAAATATGGCGGTACTGGATTAGGTCTGGCTATCAGTAAACAATTAATTGAGCTGATGGGCGGTGAAATTGGTGTTAACAGCGAACTCAATCAAGGCAGTGTTTTCTGGTTTACTCTGCCATTAAGCCCCATAAAAGACAAAAGCCCGATACTTTTGAATCAAGATTTGCAAAAACAACATATACTGGTGGTTGATGATAATGCCACTAATCGGCAGATACTAGACGAATTTTTGACTGTCTGGAAAATACCACACCAGTTAGCATCCAGTGGTGCAGAAGCCCTACAGATACTTGATAATTTTTCAGCAACAAAATCGCCATTTACCCTCGCTTTAATCGACATGCAAATGCCTGATATGGATGGTATTGGTTTAGCTGATGCCATAGGTAATGACAAAAAACTTGCAAACATTCAGCTGGCTTTATTAACCAGTCAAGGCCAGCGTGGCGATGCACAAACAGTACAAGCCCATGGATTCGCAGCCTATCTGAGCAAACCCATTCATCAATCCGAACTCTATAATGCCTTATTACAACTGGCCGGGCTAAAAACAGGCGAACACCCCGACAGGCTAATCACACGGTATACAACAAAAGAACAGCAAGCTCATTTTCAGGCAAATGTATTGGTAGTTGACGATAATATCACCAACCAGGCTGTTGCCCGTGGCATATTGGCAAAATTTGGGATTGATGCTGAGGTGGTAAATAATGGCCAGGAAGCACTGGATCAACTCAGCCAAAACCAATACGACCTGGTCTTTATGGACTGCCAAATGCCTGTGATGGATGGATATACCGCGACTCAACAGATAAGAGAGCCGCAATCTACAGTCCTCGATCACGCCATTCCTGTTATTGCAATGACTGCAAATGCCATGCAAGGTGACAAAGAAAAGTGCCTGGCTTCCGGGATGGATGATTTCATTGCCAAACCTGTGGATATACTCAAGCTACATAAGTTGCTGGAAAAATGGTTAAAAAATCATGTCATTGATAAAAACCAGGAAAAAAGCACAACAGCAGATAGCTCCCCTAAAGCACAAACCCATTCATCAGAAGATAACGCATCAGAACAGAATAAAGAAGTAGTAATTTTTGATTATGTTGATCTAAGTGAACGCTTAATGGATGATAAAGACCTGATAGAAACCGTTATCCAGGCTTTCCTGGGTGATCTGCCTGTACAATTAAAAGAGCTTAAAAACCAAATTCATAATCAGGATTTAAAACAGGCCACTGCACAAGCTCATAAAATCAAGGGAGCTGCTGCTAATGTTGGAGGAATCGCTTTTAGTGCTCAGGCTCTAGTATTAGAACAGGCAGGAAATTCAGGCG
>CAZDMC010000244.1:0-3734 GCA_964506335.1 uncultured Methylomarinum sp.
GGCATAAGTCCATGGCGGCAGAGCAAAATCGACGTTGAACTGTTATTTAATGGGCAATGCGAGCAAATCGTTGTAGATTATTCTCCACCAGATAAGATCGCAAGCAGGCAAAACCCGTTGCAATCATCGAGTCAGCCAGACTGCTTTCAACGGAAACTGAAATAGTTTTACCGTTTTTGCGGGCACCTTTGCCTTTGGCTGCAATATACAAGTCATCTAATGCAGGAGCATAAACTGATCCGGCAATAAGTTCCTGCTCAATTTCCAGTGCCACACTGATCGACCAGAAATATTGACCTTTAGAAAATGAATGGGTTCCATCAATAGGATCAACAATCCAGCGATTGGTCTGATTATTTGATTTTCCACTTTCCTCGCCCCAAAAACCATAATGGGGATATGCCTCTGCCAGGGCTTCTTTTAAATAGGCTTCGACGGCAACATCAGCATCTGTCACTAAATCTCGAGCGCTTTTTCTATTAATGCCTATGGTCTCTAAATTATTAAAATAACGCATGGCAATAACACCTGCATTACGCACAATTTCTTCAAGAACAGCCAGTGAAATCGGTATCATTTATGTCCTAAACAATTATATTAAAAATTCTGATTTGTCTTGGCCTGCATTGCTTAATGCCTGCATCCATTTTGGAGCAATGCCACGGCCACTCCAGGTTTGAGAGGCGTCGTGGGGATTGCGGTATTTAGCGGGCACTTTTTTACCTTTTCTCGCAGCAAAAGAGCCATTTTCATTAATTTCTACGGTAATACCAATCGAACTAGCCAATTCTTTAATTTGGCTGATGACTTCTTTGCGTTTTTGTAGTTGTTTGTTCTTTAGCGCTTTTTCTGCTTCATCAATGACTGTTTGTAATTCATTTTCAGAAAGCTGATTATATTCCGACATTATTAATACCTCAATTCAACAGCCTACTATAACATCCATTATAATATAACTAATCAATTCTACTCTTTAATGACTTCAAAGTTTATTTCATTTAATGAGTCACCTTTCTCATTCACTAGTTTTACTCTCCATAAACCTGCTTTTGAATAAGGTATTAATTTACTGGTTGCCGCTCGCCACCTATTACCTAATATATTAAAGGTCTTTTTATATATCATTTTATTATTCCACAGCCAGTGATGTGACAAACGCTGGCCTTTCATATTCATTATTTCAGTAAAATAATAAACGCCCTGTGCCTTATTTTCATTGACTGTAATAAATGAACTAATATTATCAAGAGGTTCTTTGTTATTTAATCCGGATGTTAATAAGGCTCTAGTAATTCTTGGGTCACTTGAGGTGACTGATGATTGTTTTTTTTCATCAATCACCTTTTCTTCTTTTTTAACAGCATTATCAGATTTAGTATCTATAACTTCCAGTTTTTCTGGTAGCTTAATATGCGTTTTATTGCTAGTATTAATTTCAACAAGCGGCTCAGTTTTAATATCTGCTTTTGATATTAATTTAACTGTCGAGTTAAGTACTTTTTGTTGCTCTGGCGGATTATCTACGGGTAATTCAGAATCATTTGTATTACCACTGAAAAAGTAATCAAAAAGAGAAATAATAAATACCAGTAATATAAGAGTAATTATTACCCGTTTTATATGCCATTCATTAATCAATTGAGGTTCAGAAGCTGCTTTTTTGTCTTTTTCTGCCCCTTGATAATTTATTTTAATAACAACTTTATTGTCTTCGCTCATAAATTTACCTAAAAGTCATGTAGATGACCTATCGTTCAACCTGAAAAAATCATTTATTTAGTACCGAAACAATGATTTTACCCCACTATGTACTTTGTATTTGCTATACTTTGCAAGGTCACGACTGCGGTTTTCTATCGGCAAAAATCAGCACCTTATAAATTCCGCATCGGTAACCGCGCGAAGTATAATATACCACTTTAACTCAGTATTTAACCTGGATCAGCAAATTCTTTAAATACATCACCCTTGTAATACCGGAAAGCAAATGAGCAATCTGCTAAAACTGTTTCAAGAATCATCTGCATTTTATGGAAGTAATGCCACTTTCATTGAAGACTTATATGAACAATTTCTTGTTGACCCCGATACCGTATCAGAAAACTGGCGAGAGAAGTTTATTGCTCTGCATAACGGTGCGACGCATGAAACGGCTCATAGCCCTATTGTTGATCGCTTTGAAAAATTAGCTATAACCACACAGGGCAGACTGGCAAGATTACAGGGCTTTACTGAAGAAAGTGTTAAAAAACAGTCCGCAGTGGCTCGCTTGATTAACCATTATAGTGTTCGCGGGCATCAGATAGCAGCAAACAATCCATTAGGAAATAAGGTCGAAATACCTGCAGATCTTGAACCAGCCTATTATGGCCTGGCCGAGCCAGATATGGATACGCTTTTTGATTCGGGATCACTCTATGGCGTTAATAAGCTACCATTAAGAAAAATTATATCCACATTGCGGGAAATTTATTGCGGTAGTATTGGCAGTGAATATATGCACATTGTAGATGCAGACACCCGACGTTGGATAAAAAATAAACTGGAAGGGAAAAAATTAGATTCCAGTACTCATTCTGACGAAAAAAAAGCATCCTTGTTAAAATCTTTAACAGCGGCTGAAGGTATTGAAAAGCACTTGCATCGTAAATATGTTGGGCAAAAACGCTTTTCACTGGAAGGTAGTGAATGTTTAATACCTATTCTGGATGAATTAATACAAAATGCCGGTGATAGAGAGGTCAAAGAAATTGTCATTGGCATGGCGCATCGTGGGCGACTCAATGTACTGATTAACATATTAGGAAAAAGCCCTGCGCAATTATTTGGTGAATTTGAAGGCACTCATACTTCATCACCCGGCGCACTGACAGGTGATGTAAAATATCACATGGGCTTCTCTTCAAATATAGCCACGCCTGGAGGCCCTGTCCATTTAACCATGGGTTTTAATCCTTCCCACCTTGAAATTATTAATCCCGTTGTCGAAGGTTCGGTAAAGGCTCGACAAGATAGAAGAGGCAAGGGCAGTGTCGATACTATTATCCCTATTTTAATTCATGGTGATGCGGCTTTTGCGGGTCAGGGTATTGTTATGGAAACTTTGAATATGTCCGAGACCCGGGCATTTTCTACGGGTGGAACTATTCATATCGTTATCAATAACCAAATTGGTTTTACCACCAGCAATCCATTTGATGCGCGTTCTACATTGTATTGTACGGATGTTGCCATTATGATACATGCCCCTGTTTTTCATGTGAATGGGGATGACCCGGAAGCGGTACTATTCGTAACCCAGATGGCACTGGATTATCGAATGAAATTTAATAAAGATGTGGTAATTGATCTTATTTGCTATCGAAGGCTAGGGCATAATGAGGCGGATGAACCGGCCACTACTCAGCCGATGATGTATAAAATCATACGCAAGCTGCCTTCTGTTCGTGAACTCTATGGGCAACGATTAATAGAGCAAGGCACGCTGACTGAACAGGCAACGCAACAAATGATCGCTGATTATCAGCAATTATTAGATGAAGGCAAACCGGTCTCTCGTCCTGTATTAAGTGATTCCACTTATCATTATTCTAGGCAATGGGACAAGTATGAGGGTCAAGATTGGCTAGCTAGCTGTGACACCCGGGTTTCATTAGAAAGAGTCCGTTTTTGTAGTGATAAGATGAATCAATTACCTGCCGGATTTGAATTGCGTCCACGGGTTGCAAAAGTTC
>CAZDMC010000245.1:0-3722 GCA_964506335.1 uncultured Methylomarinum sp.
TCTGCATGTGCGTGGCTACAAAGAAAAAGGCAATATTAATACCCCGTTGGAATTGGCGATTCGTAATGAGATAGATCGGTTTAGCCTGGCAATTGATGTGATTAACCGGGTGCCACGATTGCAAGTGTCTGGAGCACACGCCAAGGAAATGTTGCGAGATATGCAACTGGAATGCAGTCAATATGCCTACAAGTATGGTATTGATAAGCCGGAAGTTGCTGATTGGAGCTGGTCTGTTTAAAACTAATGACAACTCAGACCTATAGCCATGATATTGACAAACAGAATACTAGCAGTATTTTAGTTATCAATAGTGGTAGCTCAACAATTAAATACCAATTGTTGAATACTGATCAAGAAACTGTATTACTCAAAGGGTGTGTGGAGGGTATCGGCTGTTCTCTGGGTAAACATGATTATTTTTGGGTAGATCGATCGGGGCAAAAGCATGAAAATTTGATCGCCCTGAAAAAACCAGATTATGCTCAAAGTTTTTCCGCCATTGTCGAGGTATTAACAGAGAGCAAATGCCCAAGCCCCATAGCTATAGGACATCGTGTAGTTCATGGTGGGGAGGACTTTATCATCCCAACTTTAATTGATGAAACAGTTTTGGCTAAAATTGAGCAGTTATCGATACTGGCACCCTTACATAATCTAGCCAATCTCCAAGGCATTCAGGTCTGCTTAAAGCTGTTTCCAAATGTACCGCAAGTCGCTGTTTTCGATACCGCATTTCATCAAACTCTGCCTGACTATGCATTCCGTTATGCAGTGCCAGATTCATGGTATACAGAACATAAAGTACGCAGCTTTGGTTTTCATGGCATTTCACACCAATATATTGCTAACAAAGCGGCAAAATATTTACAAAAACCGCTGGAAAAACTCAAGCTGATTACTTTGCACCTGGGTAACGGTGCCAGTATTGCCGCCATAGAACAAGGACAATGCATAGACACCTCGATGGGGTTTACACCACTAGAAGGCTTGATCATGGGGACGCGTTGTGGTGATATCGACCCATCGATCCCACTATACATGCAACAAGAAACAAACAGTAGTGCAAAGCAAATCAGTGATAAACTTAATCATCATTCCGGCTTGTTGGGTATAAGTGGAAATCAGGATATGCGTGAGTTGTTACGATGCTCTGAAGCAGGAGATCGGACAAGTGAACTGGCACTCAATATGTATTGCTACCGGATAAAAAAATATATTGGTGCCTATACTGCTGTCTTAGGACATGTAGACGCGATTATTTTTACGGGGGGTGTGGGCGAAAATGCAATGCAGATTAGGAGCCGCTGTTGCCATAAGCTAAAGAATCTAGGAATTGCAATTGATGATGATTTGAATGCGCAGCAGTTAGTCGATCAGGTTTCTTTAATCAGCCTTGCCGATCAGCCAGTTCAAGTTCTGGTTGTTCGAACGAATGAAGAACTACAAATTGCAAATGATGTGACAGAGATATTAAACCTAGGTAAATCAGTTGCTCATGGTTTAAGTAGCTGATACCGGTTTCACAGTGCTTTGGTCGGATTATTGCTCCTGCATAATCCTAGAAAAATCAGTTGAACACGGATTTTGTGGAAAATCTGGGCGAAAAAGACAAAGAATCGCTCGAAAATAATGGCCATAGTCCTTATTGAGAGCTATTCTGCAGGGTTTTTCGTCCAGATTTATTCACAAAACCGTGAAGCGAAAACCACTCACCGAATGGGTGAGCAATAAAAAACTGAGTAATACAGACTTTACTATGGCTTATGCACAAGTGTAAGCGGTCAACTGATTTTTCTAGGATAAAGGGTTTTAGAAGTAATAATAAGCTAAGGAATAGGAAATGTATAAGTTATTCATTTCCCATTCTTTAACAATTCAACTAACATAGCTTCATAAATTTTAGATAAAGTTTCTAAGTCATTGATATTGACATTTTCGTTTATTTTATGAATGCTTTCATTCACTGGGCCTAGTTCTATAACCTGCGCGCCAGTGGGAGCAATAAAACGTCCGTCAGAAGTTCCACCTCCCGTATCATTCACTGTCTCAAATCCAGTCACTTGTTTGATAGCAGTATGCGCTGCATCAATCAATTTTCCTTTTTCTGTCAGGAATGGATTGCCTGATAAACGCCATTGCAAATCATAATTAAAATCATATTTATCCAGAATATTGTGGGTGCGTTGCTTGATGGTTTGCTCATTCAGTTCGGTACTAAATCGCAAGTTAAATTGTACCTGTACATCGCCGGGAATAATGTTTTCAGCACCTGTTCCACTGTTAATATTAGATACTTGTAAACTGGTAGCAGGAAAAAACTGATTCCCTTCATCCCACACTTCTTCTGTCAATTCTTTGAGTGCTGGAGCAAAGCTATGAATAGGATTTTCAGCAATTTCAGGATAAGCGACATGGCCTTGTATACCGCGGATGGTTAATTTAGCACAAAGAGAACCACGACGGCCGACACGAATTACATCGCCGACTGTTTTATCACTGGACGGTTCACCCACTAAACACCAGTCGATTTTTTCGTTACGTTTTTTTAATACCTCAACGACTTTTATCACACCATGAGTAGCAATGCCTTCTTCATCGCTGGTAATCATCAGAGCAATAGAGCCATTATGATCAGGGTAATTAGCAATAAAGCGTTCAACAGCTATGATAAAACAGGCTATACCGCTTTTCATATCAGCGGCTCCACGTCCATAAAGTTTGCCATTCCTTATTGTGGGTTCAAAAGGTGGAGAGTCCCATTGTTCTAATGGGCCAGGTGGAACGACATCTGTATGCCCCAAAAAAGTCAGTAATGGTTTTTCTGTGCCACGTCTAAGCCAGATATTTTGGGTGTCGGCAAAATCCAGGCGTTCTTCTTTAAAACCGAGATGATTTAAGCGTTCGACCAGAATATCCTGACAACCGGCATCATTAGGGGTAATAGACTCCTTCTTAATGAGTTCTATTAATAAATCTAAGGGCTCACTCATAATTCGTTTTGGTAATTTTCCGCTTTAAAACCAACAATCATTTTATTGCCAGTGTCTAATACTGGACGTTTGATCAAGGTGGGTGTGTCTAACATATATTGCAGTGCTGATTGTTTAGAAACATTCGCTTTTTGATCATCATTGAGTTTTCGCCAGCTGGTACTTTGCTTATTTAATAATTTTTCCCAGCCTAATGCTGTTTCAAAAGAGTCTAGTAAATCCGCAGTTAACCCTTGTTTACGATAATCGTGAAATTGATAATCTATAGTGTGATTTTCCAGCCAGTCTTTTGCTTTTTTTACAGTATTACAATTGCTGATGCCATATAAAGTAACCATATTACAGCTCGTTATTTAATAATTGATCAATACTGGGAAGTGCTTTGTCTTTCCGGGTATAGCTTTTATAACAATCAATAAATTCCATAAAGGCTTGTTCCAGATCATCAAGAATTTCCTCTTCATTTTCTTGGTCTTCAAGGGTGATATCCGGAGAATCCAAATAATCTTTTTGCAATGTTATTTCGCTGTTTAAAGATAGGATGGCGTAAATTATGGCATTACTGGATAAGGGTTCGGACATGGTCTGTAGCGGGTAAAGTTTATCAGGATAGGTAGTATAACTCTGATAAAGGTTTGGAGGTCATGTAAATTTATAGACTCAAATTTTAATTAGATGAACCTAGATAAATCAGTTGACCGCTTACACTTGTGCATAAGCCATAGTAAA
>CAZDMC010000246.1:0-3719 GCA_964506335.1 uncultured Methylomarinum sp.
TCAGCTTCTTGTGCAGAATTATTTTCTACAGCCGGTATGGTATCTTCAATTTCTTGTACTTTTTCTATAGTCTCATTAATTTCAGGGGCTATAGCTTTTATATCCACAAGCGCTTGTGGATGATTTTCGGGTAAAGGGGTAATGGATACGTCGTCATTTTCAGCAGCCTGATTTAATTCATCGTTTGTTTTGATAAATTCAGTTGCCATTGGCTCAATGGATTCTTTTTCTGGCATAATACTATCTTTCAATATTACATCTTCCTCTTGCGCTTCTGAATCATGGCTGTCTATGTCAGTTTGTTCATTATCACTGACTTTATCTGGTATTACAGGGGTTTCATCGTTGATAAGACGAGTCATTTTACCCCATAAGGTATTGTCTAGAGTACGTTTGGGCAATTCGATGGTGCTTTCATTTGATTTTCTGATCACAGCTAAAGTACTGGGTCTAAAATCGCCTTGTACACCTATTAATTTATCGCCCTCAAAAAACAGGGAGAGCCTTTTTTGTCTTCTTGCTTCTCCGCCAGGCTGGGTTGAATAAAGATAATCCCAGCGTTTTTGGTGAAAAACATCAACCAGCATAGAAGAACCCATAATGTATAAAACCTGACGTTTTGTCATATTGGGTCTGAGCTGATCTATCATTTTCTGGTTAACAATATTCCCTTGTTGTATTTCTAATGAGTAGACACCAGGAAGATTATCCATCACAGTAGAACATGACGACAGTGTGATGCTGGCTATTAGTACAAAAGGATAAATCGAATTTCTCATGATTTATGGTGCTGGCGTTATTAACAGAGATAAAATCATACAGTAAGTTAATAAATTATCCTATAAAAGTGTCAGCGAAGATCAGTAAAAAAAGTTACAATAAGTCATTCTAAAAACTGCAATTGTTGAGTTGATCGACTATTTTATGCGTGGAGATTAGCTATTGGAAAGTAAAGACTTAAGAGATGTAGGGCTAAAAGTAACATTGCCTCGCATTAAAATTTTAGAAATTCTTGAAAAACAGACTGATCAACGGCATCTTTCAGCTGAGCAAGTCTATAAAATTTTACTCAGCGAGAATGAAGAAATCGGCTTGGCAACGGTTTATCGGGTATTAACTCAGTTTGAAGCGGCAGATCTGGTTTCTCGACATCATTTTGATGGAGGAAATTCGGTTTTTGAGTTAAATAGAGGCGTTCATCATGATCATATTGTCTGCGTTAAATGTGGCAAGGTAGATGAATTTACTGATCCAGTTATTGAAAGTCATCAAAAGGATATTGCTGAAAAACTAGGTTATCAGTTAACAGACCATAGCTTGTGCCTTTATGGTATTTGCTCCAATTGTAAGTAAAATCCAGATAAATCTTAAATGTTTAAACCTTTAATTTTATATATAGGTATGCGTTATACGCGTGCTAAAAAACGCACTCAATTTATATCTTTTATCACCTTGACTTCTGTTTTTGGTATTGCTTTAGGAGTCACCGCTTTAATTACCGTTTTATCAGTGATGAATGGCTTTGAAGCTGAATTACGCGAACGCATTTTAGGTATGACATCCCACACCACTATAACTGGAAACGATGGAAAATTACAGCAGTGGCGACAGCTGGAAAAACAGATTATTGATTATCCACATGTTGAAGGTTCAGCCCCTTTTATTAGAGGTCAGGTAATGATTAATGCTGACAGAAAAGTCAGCGGAACGGCATTACGAGGAGTTATTCCTGAATATGAACCCAAGGTTTCGGAAGTAGCTAATAAAATGAAAGCTGGCAAATTGTCAGATTTGGCTGAAGGGAGGTTTGGGATCGTTTTGGGCCAGGAATTAGCTAATTATTTAGGCGTTATAACCGGAGATAAGGTGACAGTGATTAGCTCCCAGGTAAATTCAACACCAGCAGGTATTTTGCCTCGCCTGAAAAGATTTACTGTGGTGGGTATTTTTCGAGTAGGGATGTATGAATATGACCGGAACATGGCAATTATCCATATTGCTGATGCCGCCAAATTATTCCGCTTAGGCGATGCTGTCAGTGGTTTAAGGCTCAAGTTAGACGATTTATTTAATGCACCTCGAATTACCCAGTCTTTAGCCAATAAATTGCATTATAAGTATAGGGTGAGTGACTGGACCAAAGCACATAGTAATTTTTTTAGAGCCATAAAAACTGAAAAAAGAGTGATGTTTATTATTTTATTGCTGATTGTCGCAGTGGCTGCTTTCAATATTGTTTCAACGCTGGTGATGGTAGTTACTGACAAACGTGGTGATATTGCCATTTTAAAAACCCAAGGGTTTTCTAATCTTTCTGTGATGGGGGTTTTTATTGTTCTGGGTGGTATTATAGGTGTTATAGGCACTGCATTGGGAACATTAGGCGGTGTTTTATTAGCATTAAATATAGAAACTATTGTGCCTGCCATTGAAGGTTTTTTTGATGTTCAATTTATGGCGGCTGATGTTTATTATATTAGTGATGTGCCCTCAAAACTAGATTGGGGAGATGTCTATTACATTGCCGGGATTGCTTTTGTTCTGTCATTACTAGCCACTTTGTATCCCGCCTGGCAAGCATCAAGAATCAATCCTGCTGAGGTTTTGCGTTATGAGTGATACTGTCATTCTGCAATGTCAGCAATTATGCAAACGATTTCAACAGGGTGATCTTGATGTTGAGGTTCTAAAAGGGGTGAATTTATCTATTAATGCCGGTGAACGCGTGGCAATAATGGGCGCTTCGGGTTCAGGAAAAAGTACCTTGCTGCATTTATTAGGCGGTTTAGAAAAACCGACACAGGGAAAAGTAATTTTAGATAATCAGGATCTTAATAAAATAAATGCAGCCAAACTATGTGGGTTAAGAAACAAGTCTTTAGGTTTTATCTATCAATTTCATCATTTACTGGGTGAATTTACTATTTTAGAAAATGTTGCCATGCCCGTTTTGATAGGTGGCGCGTCAGTAAAACAGGCAAGTGAACAAGCGACTCAACTACTGGATAGAGTCGGTTTAGCTCATAGAATTCAGCATAAACCAGGAGAATTATCGGGTGGCGAAAGACAACGTGTTGCAGTAGCCCGGGCACTGATTAATCGACCCAAATGTATTTTAGCAGATGAGCCGACAGGCAATTTAGACAGTAAAACAGCAGAACAAATTTACCAGTTAATACTGGAATTGAATCAGGAATTACAGGTCAGTTTTTTAGTGGTGACACACGATCAATCTTTGGCTCAGCGAATGGATAGGGTTTTACTTATGGAAGATGGATTGATTTTGGCCAATGAGTGATTGAAAAGCAATTGAAGAGTCATTGGAAAATATTATCTATTTCTCATTTGCCATTGCTTGTTTACATGGTATTTCCAATATAAACGAATGCCAAAATAGCCAATCAGTGAAGAAATAATCCCTAACACCAGGCATCCCAATAAAAACGGGCCGCCAATATCACCCAGGCTAGAAAGAATGCTTTCCATATTAAATTCAAAATCATCGCCAGGTGTATCATCACCCAATAACAGTAAACCGATGTAATAAGCAAAATAAAACATCGGCGGCATAGTAACTGGATTAGTAACCCAGACCAGTGCCACGGAAATGGGTAAGTTAGCTCTAAAATAAAAAGCGGCAATAGCAGCAATAGCCATTTGACCTGGCGTAGGAATCCAGGCAGCAAACAAACCCACAGCAAAAGCCAGTGATACAGAGC
>CAZDMC010000247.1:0-3693 GCA_964506335.1 uncultured Methylomarinum sp.
ACTTTACAATGGCTTATGCACAAGTGTAAGCGGTCAACTGATTTATCTAGGTTTATTCAATAAAATGCAAAAAAACAACGTAACCACTCAGTTTACCCTCGATTTTGTCCAATAGCCGCGTTGAAAGTCCTCATTTACACTTGTAAACTGTGCGCTTTCGCCTTGCTCTTGAACAAAATCAAGGGCAATCTGAGCAATTACAGATTACGCTGAGTAGTTACAAAACAACAGGCATTGATTAAAAGCGACTTTGTTACTATTGCTATGCTATGATGGTCGGCTTTTAACAACTGAGTAAATATAATGGCAAAAGAAGACCAAATTGAAATGGATGGCAAAGTGATTGATACCCTCCCAAATACCATGTTTCGTGTGGAACTGGAAAATGGTCATGTGGTCACGGCACATATTTCAGGTAAAATGCGTAAACACTATATTCGGATTCTTACCGGTGACAAAGTAAAAGTAGAAATGACACCTTACGATTTATCTAAAGGACGTATTACTTTCCGTATGCGCTAATAATTTTAGCCCGAAAAATGAACAACACAGTAAATTAAGTTTTAATTTTTTCTGCTACAACCAGTTCTTTACTTTCGATAGAAAAAGCAAGTTCTTTATTCTCTACAAAGATTCGCACATGACCTCCATTTGATAACTTTCCAAATAACAAGTCATTCGCCAATGGTTTTTTGATTTTTTCCTGAATTAATCGAGCCATCGGTCTGGCACCCATTTTCGGGTCACAACCGTGTTCTGCAAGCCACAATCTAGCATCAGATTCTAACGATAAAGTCACGTTTTTTTCTGTCAGCACCGCTTCCAGCTCAAAAATAAATTTATCAACGACACTGCCGACAATAGATATATCCAAAGGTTTAAACTGGACAATAGCATCCAGGCGATTTCTAAATTCCGGAGAAAAGTTTTTCTCTATGATTTTTATACTGTCTGTAGTGTGATCTTGCCGGGTAAAACCAATTGAAGCACGACTGCCCTCTTCTGAACCTGCATTCGTGGTCATCACTAAAATAATATTCCGAAAATCTGCTTTTCGACCATTATTATCGGTCAAAGTCCCATGATCCATCACCTGCAACAATAAATTAAAGACATCAGGATGTGCTTTTTCAATTTCATCCAACAATAAAACAGCGTGAGGATGCTTGGTTACTGACTCCGTCAACAAACCGCCCTGGTCAAAGCCAACATAGCCAGGCGGTGCTCCAATTAAACGTGAAACCGTATGCCGCTCCATATATTCAGACATATCAAAACGAATTAATTCAACCCCCATGACTTTTGCCAATTGCCGGGTTACTTCTGTTTTACCCACACCCGTAGGACCAGCAAATAGAAATGAACCAATGGTTTTAGAGCTATCCCTTAAACCCGCACGAGACAATTTAATCGCTGATGCTAATTCTGATATAGCTTCATCCTGACCAAACACCAGCATTTTCAGGTTTTTTTCTAAATCATTGAGTTTGTCTTTATCACTGCTGGAAACTG
Source organism: uncultured Methylomarinum sp. (assembly GCA_964506335.1). GTDB lineage: Bacteria > Pseudomonadota > Gammaproteobacteria > Methylococcales > Methylomonadaceae > QPIN01. The sequence continues at coordinate 1,513 of CAZDMC010000247.1, forward strand.
ACTTTTCCGGAATTCTTGCCATCTTGGCAATAATTTCTTCGATTTCAGCAATATCAATCAATTCTTTACGCTCTTCATCTTTAAACAAACGCTGCCTGGCACCGGCTTCATCAATTACATCAATCGCTTTATCCGGCAAAAACCGATCGGTTATAAATCGATCAGACAGTTCAGCAGCTAATCTTAATGCTTCTTCGGTATATTTAAGCTGATGGTATTCTTCAAAACGAGAACGTAGACCGGCCAGGATTTTAATGGTATCTTCAACTGAAGGCTCTACCACATCAATTTTCTGAAATCTTCGCGCCAAAGCATGGTCTTTTTCAAAAATTCCCCGGTGCTCCTGATAAGTAGTAGACCCTATGCAACGAAGATGCCCTGATGCTAAAACAGGTTTAATCAAATTTGAAGCATCCATCACCCCACCCGAAGCCGACCCAGCCCCGATAATGGTATGAATTTCATCAATAAACAGAATAGAATCAGGTTCTTTTTTAAGCTGGGATATCAATGCTTTTAAACGCTTTTCAAAATCCCCACGGTATTTAGTACCGGCAACCAGGGCACCTAAATCTAATGAGTAAATAACACTATCAAGCAAAACATCAGGCACCTCATTATCAATAATTCTTTTTGCCAAACCTTCTGCAATAGCCGTTTTACCCACACCTGACTCACCCACTAATAAGGGATTGTTTTTTCTTCTACGGCACAACACCTGAATGGTTCTTTCAACTTCTTGTTCTCTGCCAATAAGAGGATCAATATTTCCTAATAATGCTTCATTATTCAGATTTGTTGCATACTTTTCTAACGGTGACTCAGCAGAATCCGGAGCAGATACGGTTGCCTTATCCTCACCGCTCTGTTCTGTCGGTTTATCCTGCTCTACTTTGGAAATACCATGGGCAATAAAATTAACCACATCAAGACGGGTAACATCAAATTTATTAAGTAAATAAACCGCATGGGAATCTTGTTCACTGAATAAAGCAACAAATAAATTAGCGCCCGTTACTTCCTTTTTATTAGATGCTTGAACATGAAAAACAGCACGCTGCAATACCCTTTGAAAACCTAATGTGGGTTGTGTTTCACGTTGAATATTGTCAGGTATCAAGGATACAGTTTCATTGATAAACTGGGTCAGTTCCCCTCGTAGGGTTGAACTGTCACTACCACAAGCCTCTAAAATCGGTTTTACCGTATTATTATCTAATAGAGCGAGCAACAAATGTTCAACCGTAATGAACTCATGCCGCTTGGAATGTGCATAGGTAAAGGCATGGTTTAAAGTTATTTCTAATTCTTTGCTTAGCATAATATTCTCTTTATGATTTAAGCCTTTTCCATTGAACACATTAATGGATGATGGTGTTCTCGCGAGTATTCATTCACTATATGTACTTTTGTTTCAGCAACATCCCGGGTAAATATGCCACAAATGCCAACACCTTCAGTATGAACCTGCAACATGACTTGTGTTGCTTTTTCTTCGCTCATATTAAAATAGTCGGTCAATATTTCAACCACAAAGTCCATCGGGGTAAAATCATCATTTAATAACATCACTTTAAAAAGGGGGGGACGCTTTAATTTTGGTTTTGCCTCTTGTACGGCTAAACCGGTATCATTATCTTGTGATGGATCAATATCAGACATATTATAAATTCAGCTCAATTAAACATCCTAAAAACAAGGCATCTATAGACTTTTTGTGCATTTTCAAATTGTAACTATTCAGCGTGATTTTGCTAAGGGTGCAGGTTGTTGTTTTTTCAGGCCTCTGAAACAGGGCGTTTCAGAGAGCTTAAAAGGATGTATTTACGCGTCCTGATAAATCAACAACCTGCATCATTTAGCATCAAATACACTGAGTAGATACTTCAAATTAAGGCTTATAGTTTAAGTTTAACATAGTGCCTATTTCTGTATACTTCAATCTTTACACATAAATAATTTAATTCTTGTAAAATTGCCGTTCCAAATTTTAAGGTGTTTTTATGGTCTGGAAACCACATGTGACTGTTGCTGCAATTATAGAACAAAATGATAGGTTTTTATTAGTAGAAGAACACACCTCAAATGGCCTGGCTTTTAATCAACCTGCTGGACATCTTGAAGCAGGTGAAGACATTATTAGCGCGGTCAAGCGTGAAGTCTGCGAAGAAACAGCCTGGC
>CAZDMC010000248.1:0-3657 GCA_964506335.1 uncultured Methylomarinum sp.
TGAGTATTACAAATTATTATAGAATCGTGTCGGGAATTGAAAGAATTAGCCACCATCTTCTTGCATATATCATCTTATAATATATATTAAATACCTATAAACAATTATTATTCACTAACATTAACTTTAGTCCAATGAAAATAAAATCTAAAGCATTAAGTGGAATGCAAATGAATGAAGATACTATTATCCGTTTTCCTAATGGTATTCCGGGCTTTGAAGAGCAAACACGCTTCCAGCTATTTCAACAGGAAAATAGCAATATAGTCTATGAGCTTCATTCTTTAGTCAATAAAGGAATTATTTTCTCGGTGGCACATCCTTCCCACTTTAATATCAACTACCAATTTATTTTAACAGCAGAGGAAGAAAGTATCCTTGAACTTGATTCAACTGATGACCTGTTGATTTTATTACTTTTGCATAAGGATGACAGTCCTGTACCATCGGCTCAGCCAACTATTAAGGGATCCATAAAATCCCCCTTACTAATCAATACAATAAAACGAGTTGGCATACAAAAACTGTTAAAGTCTGTTGAGCAGAGCATTACTTTAACCGAGAAAAGCAATGAAATTGAAGTGGCTGAAACGGTTGTATAAACAACAATTTCCGGGGACTTGTTGTCGATAATGTTTTTGTAACTATTCAGCGTTATTTTGCTTCAAATACACTGAGTATACTCCGCACGGTCACGGATGCGGAATTTATAACGTGTTGATTCTTGTTGATAGCAAGGCGCTGAAACGGGCGCATAGCAGGCTATGCAACTGTTTCAGCAACGCAGCTATCGGCAAGAATCAGCCGTTAGAAAACCGCAGTCGTGACCGCGCGAAGTATAGATACCTATTTTTTATTTATATGGCTTAGAACCTGTTCAAGATCTACTGCACCACTGCCCGTTGTGCCTGAGCGGTGCTTGAAACCCTCATTTACTCTGTGTAAACTCCGGTTTCTGTGCGCTGTTCGCACACAAAGACAGCGGTTCGCAACGATCTTGAACAGGTTCTTAGCGAGGATTTAATAACTTCTGAAACTTATTAAATCTTCACTCCTTATTTTACAATAAAAATGATGAAAAAAATCCGCTACCAATCTGACCTTTTTGAGAAGTTTATTCCCATTAGTGTAAAAAAACTTATTAGCGATCTTTTAAACTCCGAGTTGCTGTTAGCTGAGCAAAAAAAAGCATTTAAACAATTTAGTGCTAGTTATATTGCATTATTTCACGCCCAGACCCATTCTCATTTATTGCATTTAAAGCAAATCTATCACCCCTTTAATCCTGACAGGGATATGTTAATAGCCGATCAGGAAGATACAGAGTCACAATTATCCAAGCTAAAAAGTGAGTTGTATTCTATTTTAAAAAAAGCTAATTATGAAAAGCTTTCAGAACAACAGTTAAATACAGCACTCAATAAAATATCGCCTCATGGCGTCAAAGTTTCGGTCGATTTTGAAGAGTTTTCCGAGGTTGCTCTTTTCTTTAGAGGGGCTGCTATACAGACCAAACTACATAGAAACTGGAAGCGACTTAAGTTTAAAAAAGAACCTATAGAAGTACAGGTTTATCGCCGATTATTTGTATTAATACAACCCAAAAATCGGCAGCAATGGATTAATCATCTTACCACTCAAGGGCAGATGAGCCTAAAAAAGGCAACAAAAAAGGTCGATACTTCATTACAGACCCTGGGCATACCCGGTGACGATGATGTGGTTTATATGAAATTATTTAAGGATATTCCCCGAGCCGATTTAGAAATGCTGTTTCCAAATACGCGCATACAGATGCGTCTATTTGATAAGATAAAACTTAGTGTTATGGGAGGTGGAGGTACTGCCGGAGGTGTTATCGCAACCATCACTAAATTAAGTGCGGCAATTGATCCGGTATCAGCCATTATTGCTATTGGTGGTTTTTTAGGCATTCTGTGGCGCCAAATTGCTAAAATATTTTCTCAGCGAGCCAAATACAGCGCAATTTTAACCAAAAATCTGTATTTTTATAGCTTAAGTAATAACCTGGGAGCTCTAACATATCTGGTTGATTCTGCCGAATCAGAAGAATGTAAAGAGGCTCTACTCACTTATTTTTTTCTATTGACTGCTGGAGAAAATAGTCGAGCTAATCTGGATAAATTAATCGAACGGTATATTCAACAACATTATGCCATTCCAATGGACTTTGACATTAATGATGGCCTGAATAAGTTGCAAAAACAGGGGCTTTTGTCGCGTTGTGACAAGCTGATAAAAGCAATACCTTTGGATGCTGCCAATGCTAATATAAAACAACAATGGAATCGTATAATCAACGACTCTGATGCTATCTGTGAGGAATAAAGCGATGTCAGCCATTAAAAAAATAAAAAAAACAGCGTATATAAGGGAAGAGTTGCCAAGCTTTCTTGAAAAAATCGGGGTTAAATATTATCGCCATTTAGCCGATGAGGCGGATACGGATGATATACGCAATATAAGCATAGATGATTTACCTCCTGACAATACGCTGCAAACACTTTCCAGCAATATTACTGTTTTTGCCGCGATAATAGCTTTTGCTATTGGTGCACTGACTACGTTTGTTTCTATCTGGGTAGAATGGACTTATCAGGAGACCATGGAAACCATCCCTTATTACCTACTCTATGGCTGTGTGATTGTTGTCATGTTACTGGTCGAAATGGCTGTTTTATTTTGGCTAGGGCTTAAAACGGTTTATAGCCTGGCCTGTTTAACTGGACATAATCAACGGTCACAAGGCTGCTTCCTTCCTGCTGATGATGCTGTGCCTAATATTTTAGCTCGAGCCGCGCTTGAAGTGCCTGACCCGGTTATTAATTATCTAGGCATAGACCCACTTAAACATTTGTCTAAATCTAAATTATTTCTCGTGGCTTTTTTGTATAAAGCCAAAGTTTTTTTAAGTGGATTGGCTGTTAAATTCTTGTTAATCCGTATTTTTGGGAAAGGGGAAACACGAAATGCATTTAGCTGGATTGCCATTCCCGTTACCGGAATATGGGATGCATTTACTATATATAAAGTAGCCAAGGAAGCTAGACTTCGGCTTTTTGGGAATAAACTGGCTGCTCACATTATCAATGATATATTGACTGATGAAATGATAGATAAGCTCAGCCCTAAAGTTAGAGAGGGTTCAATCAGGGCCGTTGCAACCATGATGGTATTAGCCCAGAATTATCACCCTAATATGCTGGTGCTATTAATCAGGTTAACGAACACCTTTAAAATTGATGATGATTACGAATACGATAATTGGGAAGATTTTGTTCAGTTATTAGAGGAGGTTTCATCGTCTGAGCGCTACTTCTTATTAGATTTACTGAGTATTTCAGCTGCATTTGATGGTCATTTATCCCGCCTGGAAAAACACCACTTACCGGAAGCCTTTAAAGAATTAACCGATGTTTATATGGCACGCACAGAAAAATTAAAAAACCTGCTGTTAAATGGTCAGTTACATGCGGCAAAAAAATTGTGTATGCTTGATTTTGAGCCGGGATAGGAGGATTGAGAGTCCAATATTGCTTATACCCTCTATGCAGTTATAAAGTGTATTAGTCTCCAAACTCACCTAGGAGGCTGTCCGAGAACTAACATGTTTGTCAGTGGATAACGCAAGCCTAT
>CAZDMC010000249.1:0-3637 GCA_964506335.1 uncultured Methylomarinum sp.
ATGATCTACATCCCATTGTTGCGACTAGTTGGAATAACTTAGGGCTTACCTGGGGTTCACTAGGAGAGTACCCATAAGCCATTGACTATTATGAATTGGCTCTGGTTATTATGGAGAAAAGCTTAAAAAACCATCCCAATACGAAAATATTACGCAATAATTTAGCCAATGCCAGAAAAAATCTGGCTGAGTCTACAACAAAATAATGAAAAATGGCTCACTCAATCCAGAGCAACAAAAAAAACGCTTAGGCTGGATTTTATTATTGTTTTTTATAACAGCCTCTCTTCCCATCTACTATTTGTTGCAAACGGTTTATGCCCAATTAGAAAATGAAGCGTATTTTAGTGCGCGTCATCAAGCGGAAAAATTAGTGGATCAGCTAGAACTCAATATTCAACAGTTACTGGCAGCTGAGCAAAACCGCCCTATTGCCGAATACAGTTTTTTTAATGTGCTGGAAAATCCGCTGTTATCAGAGTCAACCGGGGTTAAATTTTCGCCGTTATCTGTTGTTCCTGCAAAAACAGACATCAAAGGATTAATCGGTTATTTTCAAATCAATACAGACGGTTCATTCCATTTACCGGCATTACCAGAAATAGGTCAGGATAATATATCGGGTTTAAGCCTGGCAGAACTGGACAGTCGCCTGAAATTAAAACACCGCTTACGGGATTTGCTTTCGATTAAAATAACCGAAACAAAAAATGCTAAAGCCGATAAGCGCATAGAGACATTAGAAAAAGACAGTGCAGATTCTGTCGCCTCTAATCAATCCTATATAGAGGCTTTTAAACAAAAAAGTACAATAATGGCTGATGATATTGCTTCGCCAATGTCAGTAGCTGAACAGGAAAAGAATAGTAAAAAACAGGCCGATTATTCCTTAAAAAATGAAGTGCGGCTTGCAAAAAACAGAGCTCAAGTCATAAGCCGTAGTGCAGAAAAAAAATATAAAACGCGTAAAGAAATTGTTCAACTACCTGACCAAAACATGGCTAGTAGCTATTTTAATCGTTCTAATATACAAAGTAGCCCCATGCTGGCCGAGCAAAATCAGCCTGAAAGTGGGCTAAAAGATAATGCTGTAGTCGATAATAAATCCACACAATCCGCCATTAATGTGTTGACTTATGAAAGTGAGGTCAGTCCCTTGCAACTATTAGCCATTGGACAGGACTATTTTTGTTTTTATCGTTATGTCTGGCATGATAATAACCGCTTTACTCAGGGCTTTATTGTTAACAATGAGGCGTTTTTAAATGCAGTTACTGAAAATTTATTAAATTCAACCCGTCTTAGCAGTTTATTATTTACTGATAAAGGGAATCCTATACACAAAATAAGTCTTGCTGATACCAGGCAGGAATATACTTTGTATAGCCGACAATTATCCAGTCCTTTTCAAAAAGTTAAACTTGAAGTTTTTGCAACCAAACTAATGGCATTGCCAGGAAGCTTATTAATTGATGTCTTGGCCATTGCCATTTATTGCCTGTTTTTCATCGGTTTTCTGTTGTTCTATCGGTTAGGTAGTCGGCAGATTGATTTGGCTAAGCAACAGCAAAATTTTATATCCGCTGTCAGTCACGAGCTTAAAACACCGCTGACTTCGATTAGAATGTATGGAGAAATGTTGCGTTCTGGCTGGGTTGCCGATGAACAAAAAAAACAACATTATTACGATTTTATTTTTTTTGAAAGTGAGCGGCTTTCACGACTGATTAATAATGTATTGCAACTTGCACGGCTAGGGCATCAGCAACAAAATGTAGAAAGCGTAATAATACCTGCCCAAAAGCTATTGGACAAAATTTCGCAACATGTTGAAGCACAGATTGAAGCCTCTTCATTCAAATTAAATATTTTGCCGTTAACCCAATCTATCAAGCAAGTTAATATTAAAGTGGATGAAGATGCTTTTTTTCAAATGGTCATTAATTTAGTCGATAACGCAATTAAATTTACTGGCCAGGCGACACTTAAACAAATAGATATAGGCTTTGAAATAGCTAAGAACAAGCAAACAGCTGTTTTTTTTATACGTGACTATGGCCCGGGAATTAAAAAAGATCAGCTTAAAAAAATCTTCCAGTTATTTTATCGTGCCGGGGATGAGTTAACCCGAACCACGCCGGGAACAGGTATCGGTCTGGCTCTGGTCGCACAATTAGCCGAGACTATGAATGCAAAAATAACGGTAGAGAATAAACAGCCGGGGGTTAAATTTCAGATCAATATTCCTCTTTCCTAAACTAAAAAATTGCACATAAATTTACATTGTAGGTTAAAATTTATGTGTAACGCACATGAAAATTCACGTTTATTGTTGTGGATTTTTTGTATACACAGAATGTAATTTACGGAGGTTTAAATAGGCATTTATGCGGTATTTAAAATTATTTTTATGTTGTTTTGGCCGTTTTTATTTTTGTTAATTCCTTTTTTTAGAGACAAAGAAAAATCCTGCACAATAGCTCTCAATAAGGACTATGGCCATTATTTTCGAGCTATTCTTTGTCTTTTTCGCCCAGATTTTCCACAAAATCCGTAATCAACTGATTTTTCTAGGATTAACAATAATGACTGATTTACAAACTATCGAAATACGACCCAAATCTAAGCAACGCGCTTCTGTTATCTGGATGCATGGCTTAGGCGCAGACGGTCATGATTTTGAAGGAATAGTCCCACAACTAGGACTACCCGATGAACATGGTATCGGCTTTATTTTTCCCCATGCGCCCATTCAGGCTGTTACCATTAATGCTGGCATGGAAATGCGTTCCTGGTATGACATTTTGGAAATGAGTTTTGAAAGACAAGTAGATCAACAAGGTATTTACCAGTCATCGGCGGCTATTAATAAGCTGATACAAAAAGAGCGTGATCTAGGAATAGCCTCTGAAAATATTCTACTTGCCGGGTTTTCGCAAGGTGGAGTCATCGCATTACATGCTGGACTGACCTATCCAGATAAGTTAGCTGGAATTTTAGCATTATCGACCTATTTACCTACTTTAGAAAAAATTAAATCTGAGTTAAGCAAGGAAAATCAATCAATTCCTATTTTTATGGCACATGGAACTATGGATTCAGTCGTTGATATACGCATTGCAAAAAAGGCGTTTCAAGGTCTCAAAGAACTGGATTACCCAATAAGCTGGCATGAATATCCCATGCAACATGCCGTATGTAATGAGGAGATTAATGAATTTTCGGCATTTATTCAGTCTTTGTTAGGTTTATGTTAAAGTCGCAAACGTCATTGAAAAGAGAAAGAGTAAAGGTTTAATAAATCCCTGGTACTCCATAACATTGTATTGATGGGTTATGCTCTTAAGCCCTCCCTTGCTGAGGAGGGTTTGGGTGAGGAAGATTAAAATTATTTCTCTACTCTTTAATCCTAGATAAATAGTACTAAGGCAACTCGCAATAAATAACCCACCACCTTGCTTGTCTTTTTGTCTGTCTTGTGCGTTACAACTCCGGTTACATAGCCAGCTATGGGCCCTACGTTGTGCCTCGAAGACAAACAAAAATCCTGCGCAATCTGGTGGGTTATTTCTTGCGAGTTGCCTAAATAGTTGGACCGAGGAATCATAATCATATTCTCGGCTTAAATATTATAAGG
>CAZDMC010000250.1:0-3607 GCA_964506335.1 uncultured Methylomarinum sp.
TTAAGCAAGTTCAAAAACTTAATAGTATAGCGGATCCCTGGCATATTTTACCAGACACAAAAATCAAAATACCTAGTGAATGGATTAGACATTATCCGGCACTGCTTAGAGTGCAAAATTTGCAAGGCACTGCCCAGATACTAGAGGATGAGTCAACACAGCCGCATCAACTGAAATTGGGTGATCTGGTCATGCTGGGCGACGTTATTTCGACAGATGCTGATAGTACATTGGTGCTTGGCTTTCTGGATGGCTCCCGTATTTTGTTACAGGAAAATAGTCGCCTAAAAATCAACAAGTTGATGTTACTAGAGAATACTGGCATGTCAGACTCTCAATTACAATTATTAAAAGGGCGACTAGAAACTCAGGTTGCCCCTGACAGGGGAAGTGCTCGACGTTTCCAGATTAGCACTCCGGCAACCGTAACTTCTGTCAGAGGCACTGATTACAGGATCAGTGCTGATAAGGAAAAAAACGAGTCTAAAACAGAAGTAGTCGAAGGCAAAGTTATTGTTAAGGGAAGCCAAAAAAGTCAATTACTAACCGCAGGTTTTGGAACTATTACCGTAAAAGATCAGGATCCCTTGCCACCTATTAAATTATTACCAGCCCCTGATCTTAGTCATATCCCAGATCCTTTTTTTCAAGTACCCCTACAATTTTCCATGCCAGCACATAGCGATGGCAAAGGATACCGTGTACAAATTGCAAAAACAGTGCTGTTTCAGGATGTATTATTTGATAAGCCATTTAATTCATCTATTATCAGAGGCTCTGATTTAGCTGACGGTGACTACCACCTCCGTGTTCGTGGTATTGATGCACAGCAACTGGAAGGTAAAAATGCAGATAGGCGCATCACAATTAATGCACGGCCTGAAGCTCCGTTTTTAGTCTCTCCTAAACCTGGAGGAGGGATACTGCTTGAGGATGACTCTGAATTTAACTGGTCACGTCAGCAGGGCAGCAGTCAATATCATCTACAAATTTCTAATAGCCAGGATTTTTCCGAATTACTGGTTGATACCACAAATATTGCTGATAATGAACTAATAGTCGCTGAGAAATTAGCCCTGGGCAAGTATTACTGGCGCGTTGCCGCTATTGATCAGGACGGTGACGGCCCTTTCAGTGATGCACAGCTATTTCGCCGCATTGTACCTGCACCCGAACTTGAAGCACCCGATATATCTGATGATACCTTGACTATTCGCTCTCGCAGTGGATTACCTGGACAGACTTATCATTTTCAAATGTCAGATAATGACAGCTTTGATGAATTATTAGTTGATAAGTATACCGATGAACCCGGTTTTGAAATCTCCAGACCCGGTGGCGGCGAATATTTTATTCGGGTACGAACCCTTGATCCTGATGGTTTTGTAGGTCCCTTTGCGGCTCCACAAAGTATTGATGTGCCATATAATTATTACTGGCTATTAGCTTTGCTACCTCTACTGGCTCTGTTAGCACTGTAAATAACGAAATATATGGCCTCATATCCAAAGGAAAAACAACTGTCTTTTGATATCATTCTGGCCATTTTGCTCGTTATTTTTTCGGTATTTCTAAATCAACTATTGCTGAATAAGATACAATTATTGCAACGTTGGGATAATCTGTTTTATGACCTTGCCTCAGCAGCAATAACTCATCCAGTTAATGATAATATAGTCATTGTAGCTATTGATGAAGCCAGTTTAAAAACACTGGGAAGCTGGCCCTGGTCACGTGCCACCCATGCTCATTTGATAGATCAATTAACGACTGCGGGAGTTGCAGGGATTGCCATGGATATTTTATTTATGGAGCCCGATCTTGAATACCCAGAAAATGACCAGTTATTAGCTTCAGCAATTCGTCGCAATGGTCGTATTGTCATGCCCGTACTGACCAGCATCCAGGATACTCGTTTAATCATCACAGAACCCATGACAGAAATTGCAAATGCGGCTGCTCAGCTTGCTCATGTCACTATGGATTTTGATTCACAAGGCATAGCCCGGCAACTCGATTTGCAATTAAAACGTAGTGACGGTAAGTTCCTGCCTGCTATGTCTTTAGCGCTAGCTCGTCTATCAAAAAAGTATGATGATCCTATAGCACTAAACGAAAATGAAAGTCTGTTAATTAGCTTTGTTAATCCACCGAGTCAATTTCAACATATTTCATATATTGATGTTTTACTGGATAACAATGTTCAGAAAGATTTACAAGGGAAGCTGGTATTAATTGGCACAACGGCTGCAGGATTAGGTCGGCGCATCGCCACACCCACATCGAAAAATCAACAATTAATGTCAGGCATTGAATTTCAGGCCAATGCCTTGGCTACTATTATCTCCGGCCAAATTATTCGTCCTCTGCAATGGCCTGCACACACGCTAATCTCTTTGTTGCTGATTGGTATTCCCGTTATCCTTTTTCGTTTTTTTAGACCTAGCCATGCCTTATTACTGGCTTTGGGCTTTTCTATAATAACGGCTGTCTGTAGTATTGTCCTGCTCAGTACATTGTTTCTATGGTTTACACCATTGCCCACACTGCTTTGTCTAATATTAAGTTACCCCTTGTGGAGCTGGCAAAGACTTGAACAACTCGGACTCTCCTTATTCAAAGAACATCAGAAAGCCAGTGCAACTTTGAATGCCATTGCAGAAGCTGTTATCACTACTGATCAAGCAGGCTATATCGAGTTTATGAATCCAGCAGCAGAAAAATTATTGGGCCTATCACTGCTTGAAGCCAGGCAAAAACCTTTTGCTGAAATTTGCCAGATTATTGATGAAACAGATTCCATAATACTGGAAAGCAATGCTTTAGCCGTTAGAAAACAGCAGACCGAAACACAAAATATTCGCAATCAAAATGGCGATGAATATACTGTACAAATCTCCAGTAGTCCTATCCATGATGAAAATAAACAACCGGCTGGTTTTGTCTATGCCATTAATAATTTAACCGAAATTATTAATATTCATCAAAAAATGGCTTTCATTGCCTCGCATGATGCCTTGACAGCTCTACCCAATCGTATTTTATTACAGGATCGTCTGGAACAAGCCATTATTTTGGCCGACCGGGATGACTTGAGTTTTGCAGTATTGTTTATCGATCTGGATGGCTTTAAAAAAATTAATGATGCTATGGGACATGCATCGGGTGATTTATTATTACAGGACGTTGCCATACGCTTGCGTAACTGGATAAGAAAATCAGACACCCTTGCACGCTGGGGAGGTGATGAATTTATCATCTTGCTAGAAAACCTGCCATCACCCACTGTGGCAGCTGATATAGCCTTTAAAATAGTGAATGCTTTATCATTATCATTTTTAATCAATAATAATGAAATTTTTGTTAGTTCAAGTATTGGTATTAGTTTATTTCCTGAAGACGGGCGGCAAGCCAATGTCCTTTTGGAAAAATCTGATACTGCAATGTATAGCGTCAAAAATAACGGTAAAAATAATTTTTGTTTTTACTCGCAAAAACTTGAAAACCAGGCAAAGCAAAGACTTCTTCTGGAAACGGAATTGCGTAAAGCTCTAAACTTAGGCGAGTTAGAAATGCACTATCAACCGCAGATAGATATTGCATCCGG
>CAZDMC010000251.1:0-3590 GCA_964506335.1 uncultured Methylomarinum sp.
GGACACACCGGACTTTGACTCTATTGATTCTGTTGATTATAGAGAAGGTGTTATACGAACGATTGCACTGGCAGATATCGTTGTTTTAGTGGTCAGTAAAGAAAAATATGCGGACATGTCGGTTTGGGAAATGATGTCACTGTTAGAGTCATTTCATCAACCCACGCTAATTTGTCTTAATAAACTACTGGAAGGGAATGAAGAAGTTATTATTAATTCGCTAAAAGACAAATGGCTGCAGGCTAGAAGCGATGATTTTCCTGCTGTTATTCCCTTATATTATCAAAAACAAACCGGCATACCCGATTGGCCTGGATTAGAAAATAAGCAATTTTTTCAGTTAGAAAAAAAAGTTTCCCTAAAAAAACACGCCGATCATGAAGCGGCCTTATTGAATAAGTATTGGCACAGTTGGTTAGAGCCTATTGTTTTAGAGCATGAAACCGTTAAATCATGGTATGCCTTGGTAGACCAGAATATAGAACAGCTCACCCAGGAATATCAACGGGACTTTCTGGATCATCCCTATTATTATGATACTTTTCAAAATGCATTAATTGAATTGCTAAACCTATTGGAAATACCTGGGATTTCCAGAATATTAACAAAAACCCGGCGTATTTTAACCTGGCCTTTAAGAAAACTAATGGGCATCGGCAGGAAGCCAGCATCGGCAGATAACCAGGAAGAAGTGCTGTTAAACCAACTGGGCGATCATCTGTTAATTAAATTAGCAGATCAATTATTAGAAAAAATTGATACTGATTCAAAACAAAATAAATGGTGGAATGATTGCTATTGCCTATTAAGACAGCAACGCAATGAAATATTGAATGGCTATACCATTTCTGTTGAAAATTATTGCAATTATTTTCAACAGAACATAGATTCAACAGCCAACAAACTTTATCTCAAATTAGACGAACACCCCATTATCTTAAACAGTTTAAGAGCAACACGGGTATCAACAGATGCTGCTGCTATGGCGCTAATTATAGCAACTGGAGGTATAGGAATACACGATTTAGTGATTACACCGGCGATGCTTTCAATCACTTCCTTGCTGACAGAAAGTGCCTTGGGAGGCTATATGAACACAGTAAAAGCAGAGTTAAAAAAACACCAAATGGATACGGTAACAAACGATTTATTCATAAGCTCTCTGCAACAAACATTATATTTATTACCTGAACAGCTTTCAGAAAAAGGGCGATTTAATATTTCACCCGAACAAATACAGCATGCTGAAAGCCAACGTAAAGAGAAAAAACATGGCATCCGATTATTTTGATATAAATTCTAATGTTGAACATTGGGTGCAGCATGCAGTCGCTGAAGGCTGGATAGAAAAAGAAACAGCTCAGGACTTGCTTGACCAGAAAAAAAACTCCGCTAATGATTTATTCACAACGGATAGTTCAAGACCTTTAGTCGTCGCTTTTATGGGGGGGACGGGTGTCGGTAAAAGTTCTTTATTAAATAAACTGGCAGGTCAGGCTATAGCTAAAGCAGGTGTAGAAAGACCCACTTCACGCGAGGTGACTTTATACTATCACCATTCGGTATCTTTACATTTGCTACAAGATGTATTTCCGATTCAGCAGATTAAAATGGCACAACATACTGAGGATTTCAATCAGCATATCATCTGGATTGATATGCCCGATTTTGATAGCACAGAACAAAAAAATAAAGACATTGTTTTGCAATGGCTACCTTTTGTCGATGTACTGATTTATGTAGTTAGCCCAGAACGCTACAGAGACAATAAAGCCTGGCAATTATTATTGGCAGAAGGTGCCAGTCATGCCTGGGTTTTTGCATTCAATCAATGGGACAGAGGTGAAAATGCCCAATATGACGATTTTAAGCAACAACTGTCTAAAGCAGGATTTCATGACCCGCTTATTTTTAAAACGATTTGTACAGAACAGGCAGAAGATGAATTTCTGCAGTTACGCAAGGCCATTGAGTCTATTGCTACAGAAAAAACCATTGCACAACTGGAATCAAGAGAACAACAGCAGCGTACTGATAGTATAAAAGGCAAATTACAAGACTGTATGGATACACTGGGTAATGCAGACGAGTTCACAATGATAAGCAAATATCAGCGTTCAAGCTGGTCGCAAACTCAGGATGTTTTAAGCCAAGGTTTTAAGTGGCCTATTCAACAAGAAGCAATACGCTATGCAAAAATAAAAATAGGCAGTAAACAAAACAGTATTACTTTATGGGATGGCTGGGCACAAAGCCGGCTCAATGATTATCTGGATGCCCTGATTGTTACAATAGATCAACATGGCTTACCCACTATTCCGATAAGAGATAAATTAGCAGATTGCCGTAATAATGCAGAAAAAATCATCCACACACAAACAGAGCTGGCTTGTCGTAAAGCACTCATGGATCCAGGCAATGCCTTACATAGAATGCTGTTAAAAACAGCCAGTATCTGTGAACTTGTTTTGCCATTAATAGCAATGGCTGCGGTGGGCTTTCAGGTATTTCAAGGTTACTATGACAGCTCAATAAACAATGAAGCTTTTTTGGGTGTTAATTTTGCAGTACATAGTGGCTTATTAATTCTATTAAGCTGGCTAGTTCCTTTTTTTATCAGAAAAAAAATGCAACCTTCACTGGAAAAAGCCGCACTAAAGGGACTATACAATGGACTGGATGAGGCAATGATTATGTTAGACATGGAAATTAAGCAAGCCATAGATGCATTTAAAAAACAACATGCTGAAAAAGCAGAGGAACTAAATCAAATAATTATTGCCTGTGATAATGAAACCAAAGAAATTGACCTTAACGATACAAATACCCAGCTTAATAGAATGCTGGTTAATTAACTTTCCAGGTAACTATTTACCATGATTATGCCCGGGCTTCAGACACGCTGAGTAGATACCTTTCTAATGGCTTAATTTAATAACAAAATTTTACTAAACCTTGTAGAATAACAATTCACGGGGGCGACTTGGCTTCGACGTGGGTAGCAAAACTTGGAGCGCATGCCGTGGACAGTACACCACGTAAAATCTACTGACATTAAAGTATTCGCAAATGACGAAAACTACTCAATGGCTTTAGCTGCTTAAACACAGCACCATTCTTCTGACTATATGTGCTTATGCGTGTAGAGTTTTTTCTTCGGAAAAGGCATTCAGAAGTCACTTAACATAAGATCGCGTCAGGACTTCGTTCGGAGTCTAAAGCGTTAAATCCAATCGAAATCGCTGATACTTTTCTTGGCTCGACGGGTAGGTATTAGCTAAATCAAAAGCGCGAGATAAGCATGTAGACCTTTAAGCGGAGTGCTTGCGGACGCGGGTTCAATTCCCGCCGCCTCCACCAAATATACGTTAAAAATCGATAACTTAAGGATGGGTTGTCGATTTTTTATGTCAGTTTCACCACGTTGTACCATGGCTTTTTAAAAGGTCAGCTCGAAACATATCGGGAGGTTTTTTAAAAATTTCTGGATTGATTCTATACCAGCATTGAAGAGCTTCAAAGGGTGTTCTAACCTTTAGGAACGTGCACGAAATAACTTCGACAACTAACTTGTCTTTTTATCCGTCTTC
>CAZDMC010000252.1:0-3587 GCA_964506335.1 uncultured Methylomarinum sp.
ACTTTGGGATGGGAAATCCTGATCAGCCTACCCCCCGACATATTGTTTCAAAAATGATAGAAGCGGCTGAACGTGATGATACCCACCGCTATTCCATTTCTCGTGGTATTCCTCGGTTAAGAAAAGCAATTTGTGATTGGTATAAAAAACGCTTTGATGTTGATTTAAATCCCGAAACTGAGGCAATTGTAACGATAGGTTCTAAAGAGGGGTTGGCGCATCTGGCACTGGCTACGTTAGGCCCTGGTGATGTGGTGCTGGTACCTAACCCGGCTTATCCTATTCATCCTTATGGAGTGGTTATTGCCGGTGCTGATTTAAGGCATGTCAAAATGGTTCCAGGCGTCGATTTTTTTGAAGAACTACATAATGCAATTATTGATTCCTGGCCGAAACCAAAGATGTTAATTCTAAACTTCCCAGGAAATCCCACCAGTGAATGCGTGGAACTGGATTTTTTTGAAAAGATAGTTGCTGTAGCAAAAGAACATAGTATCTGGGTGGTTCATGATATTGCCTATGCTGATATTGTATTTGATGGTTATAAAGCACCTTCAATTTTACAGGTTGAGGGTGCAAAAGATATTGCTGTTGAATTTTATTCTTTGTCAAAAAGCTACAATATGCCAGGTTGGCGAGTTGGCTTTATGTGTGGAAATAAAACATTGGTTGCCGCATTAACCCGAATTAAGTCTTATCTTGATTATGGCATGTATACTCCAATACAAGTGGCTGCCATTGCTGCGCTGGAAGGCTCTCAAGATTGCGTTACAGAAATTTGCGACATGTATAAAAGCAGGCGAGATGTGCTTTGTGAGGGCTTGAATGCCATGGGCTGGTTTGTAGAAAAACCTAAAGCAACCATGTTTGTATGGGCGCCTATTCCCGATCAATATAAGAAAATGGGCTCGGTAGAGTTTTCTAAAAAAATGATTATTGATGCTAAAGTTGCAGTATCACCTGGCATTGGTTTTGGTCAGTATGGGGATGATCATGTCCGTTTCAGTTTGATAGAAAATGAGCATAGAACTCGACAAGCACTAAGAGGCATTCGCAATATGCTCAGGAAAGATATTGTATAGTTATGAGGAATTGCGGACAAAGGTTCGCTCTACAAAATTAGGAGTTACATTTGAAAGCGGTAAAAATTGGTATTTTAGGGTTAGGGACAGTAGGCGGCGGTGTTGTTAATGTGCTTAACCGAAATGTAGCAGAAATATCTCGAAGAACAGGTCGGGAAATTATTGTTACCCATGCTTCTGTACGAGATTTAGACCGTGAAAGAATTTGTGATACAGATAATATTAATCTAACAACCGATTCTTTTGAAATTATCAATGATCCTGAAATTGAAATTATTTTAGAACTTATTGGTGGTGTTACCCTAGCCAAAGAACTGGTCTTACAGGCTATAGAAAACGGTAAACATATAGTGACGGCTAATAAAGCCTTAATTGCCTTGCACGGCAATGAAATATTTGCCAAGGCAAATAAAAAAGGCGTGATGGTTTTATTTGAAGCTGCCGTTGCCGGCGGTATACCGATTATTAAAGCGATTCGAGAAGGTTTGAGTGGTAATCAAATTCAGTGGTTGGCAGGTATCATTAATGGCACAGGTAATTTTATACTGACCGAAATGCGCGATCATGGTCGTGATTTCGATGACGTTTTAGCAGAAGCACAAGCTTTGGGTTATGCAGAAGCAGATCCTACTTTTGATGTTGAAGGTATTGATGCAGGGCATAAGCTAGCGATTTTGGCATCGTTAGCATTTGGAATTCCCTTACAATTTGAAAAGGTCTTTACCGAAGGTATTAGCAAGATTACTCGCGCTGATGTAAGCTACGCTGAACAATTAGGTTATCGTATTAAGCATCTGGGAATAGCTAAAAAAACGGAGCAGGGTATCGAACTTAGAGTGCACCCTACATTGATTCCAGAACGTCGTTTAATAGCGAATGTTGACGGGGTGATGAATGCTGTTTTAGTACAGGGTAACGCGGTAGGCTCCACACTTTATTATGGTGCAGGTGCAGGTGCCGAACCCACAGCGTCAGCGGTAGTGGCCGATATTGTAGATGTAATTAGAATGCTTAATAGTGAGCCGGAAAACAAAGTGCCTTATCTGGCTTTTCAAACGGATAAAATCAATGATATTCCGGTGCTTGCTCCTGAACAGATAAAAACAGCCTATTACTTGCGTTTAAATGCAGAGGATAAACCGGGTGTGTTAGCAGAAGTCACTAAGATTCTGGCTGATCATCAAATCAGCATTGAAGCCCTCATTCAAAAAGAACCATTGGAAGGTGAAGTAACATTGCCTGTTATTATGCTGACTCAAACAACGCTAGAAAAAGAAATGAATGCAGCTATTACAAAAATTGAAGCATTATCGACTATCACCGGCTCAGTTTGCCGAATTCGTTTAGAAACATTAGGATAAAATATGTCAATTCGATACACAGGCATTATTGAACGCTATAAAAATCGTTTACCTATCAATAGTGATTCGTGCATTATTAGTATAGGTGAAGGCAATACACCGCTAATTCAATTACAAAATATTCCTAAAATTATTGCTAAAGATGTTGATATCTATGTCAAATATGAGGGCTTGAATCCGACAGGATCATTTAAAGATCGAGGCATGACTATGGCTGTGACTAAAGCCGTAGAAGAAGATAGTCAGGCGATTATTTGTGCATCAACAGGAAATACATCGGCTTCTGCGGCGGCTTACGCGGTGCGCGCAGGCATTAAAGCATTTGTATTAATTCCCGATGGAAAAATAGCGCAGGGCAAACTAGCCCAAACTTTAATGTACGGTGCACAAATCATTCAAATCAATGGTAATTTTGATGATGGCATGTCATTAGTGAAAGAAATTGTAGATCATGCGCCCGTTACAATTGTTAATTCCATTAATCCATTTAGAATTGATGGGCAAAAAACAGCAGCTTTTGAAATAGTAGATGAGTTAGGCGATGCCCCAGACTATCACTGTTTACCCGTAGGCAACGCTGGAAATATTACCGCTTACTGGAAAGGCTATACCGAATATGCCAAAGATCAACAGGGCTTAAAAGCAGTTGCTAGTAAACGTCCGGTCATGTGTGGTTATCAGGCTGCAGGCGCTGCGCCTTTTATCAGCGGTAAAATGGTCGATAATCCTGAAACTATCGCTACAGCCATTCGAATCGGTAGACCTCAGTCGTGGGATTATGCCTGGAATGCACAAAAAGAATCAGGAGGCTGGTTCGATTGTTTTACTGATCAGAAGATTCTAGAGGCACATAAAATGTTGTCACAATATGAAGGTATTTTTTGTGAACCTGCTTCTGCGACTTCTTTAGCGGGTGCTTTAAAGGATATAGCCAGCGGCAAAATTGCTGAAGGCAGTAAAATTGTCTGCACGCTGACAGGGAATGGTTTAAAAGATCCTGATACGGCAATTAATCAATGCAAAGATTCACATCCGGTCACTATTGATGCAACGTTGGATGCTGTTAAAAAAGCCATATTAGATCAAATGTAGTAAAATTATAGTGAATTGGGGGGTGTTCAACTCTATAAATCGTTACCTTCAC
>CAZDMC010000253.1:0-3585 GCA_964506335.1 uncultured Methylomarinum sp.
TTTTGTGAAGAAATCTGGACGAAAAATTCTGCAGAATAGCTCTCAATAAGGACTATGGCCATTGCCTACATGGAAGTAGGTAAGGGGCGTGAGCAGGAGCGGAAGCTTTATCTTCGAGCCATTCTTTGTCTTTTTCGCCCATATTTTCCACAAAATCCGTGTTCAACTGATTTTTCTAGGATTATTGCTCCTGCATAATCGACATTCACTACATCCTTGTAGCTCAAAAAATCTTTAGTCTCACCCATTCGGTTAAGCGGGCATTTTTTTGAAGTGCTGTGGAATCAATAGCTTGTGCTAGAAACCGTGATCCAGCTGATTTTCTAGGTTCAAGGCATATTTCCGTCAACATTGAAGAATATTAAGCACTCCAAGAGTGATGGCTTTCCTTTTTCCCCTCATCCTTGTCTTCTCCCTTTGGAATAGGTTCTAAGAACCTGTTCAAGATCGTTACGAGCCGCTGTCAATTGTGTGCGGACGGAGCGCAGAAACCGGAGTTTACATGGAGTAAATGAGGATTTCGAGCACCGCCCAAGCGCAATTGGCAGTGGCGTAGTAGATCTTGAAAGGTTCTAAGCGTGTTTCATGATCCTCGCCTTATCCCTTTGCCAATCTCGTTCTTTGGATACTGCGCGTTTATCATGCAATTTTTTACCTTTGGCCAAGCCTATTTTTAGTTTGGCGCGGCCTCTAATCCAGTACATGGAAAGCGGCACAATAGTATAACCTTTTCGTTCGACGCTCCCAATTAATTTACTTAATTCCTGTTTATGTAACAATAATTTTTTGCGGCGTACAGTATCAGGAACAATATGGGTGGATGCGGATAGCAAAGGTGAAATATGCGCGCCTAATAACCAGGCTTCTCCTTTGTGTATCACAATGTGGCTTTCTTTTAATTGAATTCTGCCCTCTCTCAGGCTTTTAACTTCCCAGCCTTCGAGTACTAAACCAGCTTCAAATTGGTCTTCAATAAAGAATTCATGCCTTGCCTGACGATTAACGGCAATACTGTTATCCGTTTGTTTGTTCTTTTTTTTGGATTTTTTACCAGCCATAATGATGATTTAAACTGACGGAAAGAAATAATTTTGGTATTTTACTAGATTCATAGATAATGAACCTTACTTTTTAGTTTTAAAAAATTCTGCTTTAAGTTGCTGTAGTTCTGTTAATAATGACAGTTGAGTATCTTGGGCAGGTTTAATGACCCTAGGCACAATAATGGCAAAAACAAAATCAATACATGGAGAGTGGTCATCGAGATTCGCTTATATCCTGGCGGCAACAGGTTCTGCCATCGGTTTAGGTAATATCTGGAAGTTTCCTTACATTACTGGCGAAAATGGCGGTGGCGCATTTGTTTTAGTCTATTTGGGCTGTATTCTGGCTATTGGTATTCCTATTATGATTGCCGAAACCATGATGGGCAGAAGAGGACGGCAAAGCCCTATTAATACCTTGGGTACTTTATCTAAGGAAGCCAAGACCAGCAAACATTGGCAGTATCTCGGCTGGTTAGGCGTAATGGCCGGTATTTTGATCTTATCCTATTACAGTGTGATTGCCGGCTGGGCGATTGCGTATGTGTTTAAGGCTATTTTTGGAGGGTTTTCTGCCGATGCATTGATAGTTAAAGCCAGTTTTGATAATTTAATTGCTAGTCCGCTGCAATTACTTTTTTGGCATAGCCTGTTCATGATAGCTACCATGAGTGTTGTAATGCAAGGTGTTAAAGGCGGTTTAGAGAAAGCGGTGCAGTTATTAATGCCTGCATTATTGGTATTACTGTTAATTCTGGTTGCCTATGCAATGACAACGGGTGAGTTTTATTTTCAAGGTCTGTCTTTTATGTTTAGCCCTGATTTTAGTGAAATTGATAGCGATGCAGTATTGACTGCCATGGGTCATGCTTTTTTTACTCTGGGCTTGGGCATGGGAGCCATTATGGTTTATGGCTCCTATTTACCCAGTGGTGTGTCGATTGCCAAAACCAGCTTGTATATTGCCGGAGCAGATACTATTGTTGCTTTATTGGCCGGTATTGCTATTTTTCCTCTGGTTTTTGCTAATGGCTTAGAGCCAGGGTCGGGTCCTGGTTTGATTTTTCAAACCTTGCCTATTGCCTTTGGTAATATGACGGGGGGCTGGTTATTTGGTGTTTTATTTTTTGTGTTACTGGTTTTTGCTGCTTTAACTTCATCCATATCACTAGTAGAGCCGGTAGTAGCATGGTTGGTAGAAAACAAAGGCTTTTCACGAGTTAAAGCCAGTGTGATTAGTGGCACTGTTATCTGGGCATTAGGTGTATCTGTCGCATTCTCATTCAATATCTGGTCTGGTTTTAAGATTTTTGATAAAACAATTTTTGATTTCCTGGATTATTTGACTGCTAATTTAATGTTACCGATTGGTGGTTTTTGCATTGCTGTTTTTGCCGGTTGGGTTATGCAACAGAAACATGTCCGGGATGAATTAGACATTCCTGAACAGCAATATAAAATCTGGAAGTTTTTGGTCAGTTATGTCGCTCCTTCTGCCGTATTTATTGTATTTTTGCATGTATTAGGACTGTTTTAATGACTGTCGTCAAGAAAAGTGCATTAGTTAAGTTTTCTGCCCAGCAGATGATTCAACTAGTTGAAGATATAGAATCTTATCCTAATTTTTTACCTTGGTGTGGTGGTAGTACAATCCTGAAAAGAGAGGGTAATATTATTGAGGCCGAACTGGAAATTGCCAAAGCAGGCTTTAATAAATCCTTTGCCACCAGGAATAGAAAAGAAGGTGCCGGAAAAATATTCATGACTTTATTGAATGGTCCTTTTTCCTCGCTGGATGGGGTATGGCATTTTATTCCATTACGGGAAGATGCCAGTAAAATATGTCTAGATTTAGAATTTGAAATACAGGGAAAGCTGGCTAATTTGGCATTCGGCAGTATTTTTAATCAGATTTGCAACACCATGGTGAGCTCTTTTACAGAGCGCGCCAAACAAATTTATGGACAATAACAACATAGAAGTTGAGGTCGCCTTTGCTAAAGCTAATGAACAAGTTGTTCTTGCTGTTACTGTATTAAAAGACGATGCTGTAGGCCAGGCCATAAAAGAGTCTGGAATTCTAGAGCAGTTTCCAGAAATAGATCTGGCTAAAATGACGGTAGGTATTTTTGGTAAAGTCTGTTCATTGGAAAAAAAGCTGGTGTTGGGTGATAGAATAGAAATTTACCGACCTTTATTTCAAAACCCAATGGAAGCAAGGCGGAACAGAGTGGTTAAATAAATTAGCTGTGCTTTTAACAGCTCGCGTGAAGAATACGATTTTTGTATATTTTTTAGCCGAGCATCTGCATTAACTCTGATACTTCAAGTGAACCACCAATATCAAGAAACGGACAAGCTTTGGCAATCTCCAGCGCTACCTCCATAGAACTAACTTCAATAATAGTGTAACCAGACATTGACGTTGTGCTTCCAGGAGTGACTAAACCATCAGCCTTTACTGTGCAGGTATCCTTAAACCTAGATAAATCAGTTGAGTCTACACCTACCAACTAAATTCAGCATAAATTTGACAGGAAGT
>CAZDMC010000254.1:0-3584 GCA_964506335.1 uncultured Methylomarinum sp.
CCAGCTGAGATTGCTATACGATGTTGACCATGATTGGTTAACGCAGAAAAACGCATAACCCAGAGTCTTTTTGATGGTTTCAGACAGGTTTAAACCAATGCAATCACAATCTTTTAGCTACATTGCTTTTGCTTATATTGTGGCTTGCAGGGTTTAAGTCCTATTTTAATGGCCTACCTGTGACTATAGCGGACACCGTTACCAGATGGGTGAGTGTTTTTCGTTTCACGGTTTTATGAAAAATCTGGACAAAAAATTCTGCAGAATAGCTTTCAATAAGGACTACGGCCATTATTTTCGAGCTATTCTTTGCCTTTTTCACCTAGATTTCCCACAAAATCCGTGCTCAACTGATTTATTTAGGATTAAAGCAGAGGGAAACTGTTAAGGTGGGAATTAAAACAAAACGCTTAATGGCTGGATGGGATAACGAATATTTACTCAAAATTATTGGTTTAATTTAAATCCGATTGCCCTGCTATCATGGCCGGGCTTGTCCCGCAAACGGTTCAGATTGTGGCTCGCTTCGCGATCACGATCTAACTTTGTTGGTTTTAATAATGTCAGCAACTCGGTTTCATCAATAATTTGAATACCCAGTTCTTTCGCCTTATTTAGTTTTGAACCGGCTGACTCACCGGCAACCACACAGTCTGTATTTTTAGAGACACTGCCAGAAACCTTAGCACCCAGGGATTGAAGCATTGCTTTTGCATCATTCCTTTTCATTTCAGTCAAAGTGCCTGTTAGTACATAGGTTTTACCTGATAGTGGTAATGACTTTTGCTGCTTCGCTATCAGTGCTGGCCAATGTATTCCGGCTGCTAATAAGGCATCAATCACTTCAAGATTATGGGCTTGACGAAAAAAATAGATAATATGCTGGGCCACCACTTCGCCTACGTCATCCACTTCTTGTAAAGCCTCAGTATCGGCTTGTTTAAGCTGCTCCAACGTCAAAAAATAGTCGGCTAAATTTTTAGCCGTAGCCTCTCCTACTTCTCTTATTCCAAGGGCCAATAAAAATTTGGTAAATGTGGTTTGTTTTGATTTTATCAGGGCATTAATCAGGTTTTCGGCTTTTTTTAAGCCCATCCTTTCTAAATCGACTAATTGATCTACTTTTAAAGCATATAAATCGGCTGCTGTGTTTATCAACTTTTCAGCAACTAATTGATCCACTAGCTTTTCACCTAATCCATCAATATTCATGGCTTTGCGTGAGGAAAAATATTGAATGGCTTGTTTGCGTTGAGCGGCACAAAATAAGCCGCCACTACAGCGCAGGGTGGCCTCATCTTCAATTTGGATAATTTCTGACTGGCAAACCGGACACGTTTTTGGAAAAACAATGGCTTTAGTGCCTCGTTTGTTTTCTGAAAGACGTCTAGTGACTTGAGGGATTACATCAGCGGCGCGACGAATAACTACAGTATCGCCAATTTTTATACCCAGCCGGGCTATTTCATCTTTATTATGTAAACTGGCGCGGCTTACAGTAACACCACCGACAAAAACGGGTTCAAGTATGGCAACAGGGGTAATGGCACCGGTACGACCCACTTGGAATTCAACATTAAGCAAGGTTGTTTGCTCTTCTTGAGCAGGAAATTTATAAGCTATGGCCCAGCGAGGAGCACGAGAAACAAAGCCCAATTTTTCCTGTAATTTAATATCATCAACTTTATAAACCACGCCATCAATTTCATAGGGCAGCTTCTCGCGTTTTTGTAGAATGGCATGATAATAATTCATACATTCCTGTGCATTTGATTGTGCTTTTACCTCTTCACTGAGCGGTAGCCCCCACTTTTTCAATTGCATAAGCCTTTGATAATGACTATCGGCTAAAGTCCCGTTTTGCCATTGTCCTATGCCATAACTATAAAACGCCAAAGGTCGTGTTGCGGTTATTTTAGAATCCAGTTGACGCAGGCTGCCAGCTGCGGCATTGCGTGGATTGGCAAAGCTTTTATTGCCTTTTTGTTCGGCAATTTTGTTATAGGCATTAAAATCAGCCAGAGGCATCACGATTTCGCCTCTTATTTCTATCCGCGCAGGAATATTTTCACCTGTTAAAACAAGTGGGATATTTTTAATGGTTTTTACATTATGGGTAACATCTTCTCCCATGCTGCCATCACCCCGAGTTGCAGCTCTAAGCAAGTGGCCATTTTCATAAAGCAAACTGATAGCCAGACCATCCAGCTTTGGCTCGACACAAAATAAAAAATCAGCTGTTACATCCAGTCTGTTTTTCAGGCGATCAACAAAGTTGTCAAATTCTTCAGCAGAGTAGACATTGTCCAGAGAAAGCATGGGGATTTCATGTTCAACTTTTTTAAACGCAGTTAAAACCGCTCCACCCACTTTTTGTGTGGGTGAGTCAGGGCTGATCAACGCAGGGTTTTCAGTTTCCAGTTTTCTTAATTGTCGAAATTTTCTATCGTATTCTGCATCAGTTATAATGGCTTCATCATGCGTATAATAAGAAGAGTTATAGTGATTAATAGCCTGTCGCAATATTAATATTTGATTTTCAGGAGATTGAGTCATTAAGGTGAATTGTAACTTTGTTTTAAACTGCTAAAATTTACTGCTGTATTAGGTGTATTAAAAGTATACCTTATATATACTTCGCGCGGTCACGACTGCGGTTTTCTAACGGCTGATTCTTGCCGATAGCTGCGTTGCTGAAACAGTTGCATAGCCTGCTATGCGCCCGTTTCAGCGCCTTGCTATCAACAAGAATCAACACGTTATAAATTCCGCATCCGTGACCGCGCGGAGTATAATATCCCGGATAATAATGGAGCACCTGCTTGGAAAAAGACATTACAACAGACTTACATGTTTTGCAAAGCCATTTGGATGGTATGCTTGATCGAGTACAACACAATAGTTTGACTTTAAAAAGATTTCAAGTTTTTGAAATGAAATTGCTCAATCTTAATTCATTGGCTGAAATGATTGATCAATTAGTGGGTGATGCCAAAACTTTTTTTGATCTGGATGTGATTAGTTTATGTTTAATTGATGAAAAAGGAGAAATCGGAGGATTTCTTAATGACGATGATTATGATTACAAAAGAAAAGCAGGACTTGTTTTACTGGAAGACAAAGAGCTTTTGAAAAGTACTTTTGGCTTATCTCCGCATCCCTTTTTAGGATCCTATAAGCAGTCTAATTGTTCCCGTTTTTTTTCAGGGCTGGATAGGAAACCGGTGTCAGTTGCCATTATTCCTTTAAGTCGAAGAGGTAAATTTCTAGGTTCATTGAACCTGGGTAGTTATACAGCTGATCGATTTGTCAATAATATGGCCACTGATTTTATTGAACACATGGTGGCCGTAGTCAGTGTTTGCCTTGAAAATAATTTGAATTTTGAGATGATGCGCCGAACCAGTCTTGTTGATAATTTAACAGGTGTAAATAACAGGCGTTTTCTTGAGCAAAGGATAGGCGAAGAGCTGGACAGGAGCCATCGTAATATTGAGCCTTTAAGTTGCTTGTTTCTTGACATTGATTATTTTAAAGCGATAAATGATACTTTTGGACATCAGGCTGGAGATCATGTTTTAACG
>CAZDMC010000255.1:0-3562 GCA_964506335.1 uncultured Methylomarinum sp.
CAGTATATCCTCTTATCAGAAAACTTTTGAAATATTCTAACTGTAGGCTAGAATAGGCAGAGTGTATCTGAGGGGGGTTATCTAAATAATTTGAAAACAAGTGAAGAAACCGTATCCCATAATTCTGTTTCCAGTGTTTTCGGTTGATGGCGATAGAGTGGCAGATCATAAGAAGGTATAGAAGAATATTCTTGTTTTTTTAATTTTAATTGTGCCTCCTTTTTTGACTGTAATAATTGTCCCCCTGCCTTTTTCCATTCCATCAAATGGGTGATTTCACCATTATCCAGCCAGATGCCATGTTTTTTACACTGGTCAATAATTACACCGCTACTATGGGCAAAGTTAACTCTATTCATCAGTACATGACATACCGGGCATTTAACATAAGTGAACTTTTTTTTTCGTTGATAACGGTCTCTATTGATGTTGTTAATGAGTTTAATGTTAATTTCAAAGACATTGGAAACTGAACTTTGCAATAAGGTTTCAATTTCACCCGGATCAAAAAATAAGCCAAAACAGCGTTTACAGCGTTCTATATAGAAGGCTTCTTTTAATTTAAGTTTAATTGTTTGTAACGATGTGTGGCAATGCGGACAACTCCGTTTAGAAAATTTGCTGGTTACTGAAAAGTGATGTTTGCCATGTAAATCAACATCATTACGCACATTGCAATAACTGCAGCGATTAATATTTGCCGGCAAGGGGGCTGAACAGCTCTGACATCTGGCCATATTACATTTGATCCAGAAGGCTTTGTTTTTTTGCAGCGTATTCCTGTTCTGTAATTAACTCTGCCTCAAACATTTTTTTTAATGCTGTCAGTTTAGCCATAAAATTGATGTTATCATCCGTAGCAGTGGTTGTTTGTGGGTTGATTTGTGCGGTCATGGATTGTGCCATGCTTTGCCCTAAACCAATCCCTGCGCCCATTCCCATACCTAGTCCTGCACCTCCTCCTTCATTACGAGCTGCTTCACGCATGGCTTCTAATTGCTGTACCTTAGCGTAATCCAGTCCAACGGCCTGAGCCGCTTGCGCTTCGGCGGTTAAATCGGCAATACGATGAATTCGTTCCAGGGTTTTTTCATCAAAATCTGTGCCTTCAATTCTAAAATCAGTAATATCAAAGCCCAGCTTACGAAAAGCCATGGAGAGTTTAATGGAAATTCCTTGAGCGATTTCTTCTCTGTTAGCGTCAATCTCAGCATAACTGAATTTACTTTCAGCCAGGTAATCGCTAATGGGATGAATAATACGAGCTGACATGACATCTCTAAAATCATCAATATAAAAATCATTATGACTGCCTACCACATTTATAAAAAAATCCTTGGCATCGTAAATTCTATAGCTGTAGTTGCCGTATGCTTTTAAGCCCACCGGAAATTTATACTTGGGGTCATCATATTTAATAGAGGAAGTTGTTCCCCATTTTTGATTAAGCACTTTACTTTTTTTATAATAATAAATGCCGACTTTGTGTTCACTATCAAAAAATTGCATAAATTTTTTGATCGTAGTCCAGAATGGAATATTGGCCGTTTTAAGGTCAATCAGACATTCTTCGTCAATTACCGAATGTACTTTGCCTTGGTAAACGAATATGCAGCCCTGACCCGGACCTACAATGAGTTTAGAGGCATTTTTTATTTCATCGCCATTTTCAGTCCACTGAGACAGTAATACCTCTGCCGCCGGGTTTTTCCATTCAATAACAGAACGGAGTTGTCTTCTAATGCCGTCTAGTAATGCCATATTAACCTCGGTTTAAGTCGTTTATTTGATATGATTATCCTAGAAACCGTGTAGCGAATATATCTCACCTAACGGGTGAGATATATTAAGCTAAGTTATGCTAACTATTCAAATACTTATGCACCAACTGAGCGGTCAACTGATTTATCTAGGATTATCAATCTATTTAGAATTATAGTAAAAATTAAGAGAGCGTGTAATGCTACGACCATTTAAAAATAATCAGCCTGAAATAGGCAAAAATGTATACATTGATGAAAGTGCGGTGATCATTGGTGATGTCGTCATAGGAGATGATGTTTCCGTATGGCCAACCAGTGTCATTAGAGGTGATGTAGAAAGTATTCGAATTGGTGACGGTACTAATGTGCAGGATGGATCTGTATTACATGTTTCACATGCGGGGGATTATTCAACACAGGGACATCCACTTAAAATAGGTAAAGGAGTCACTATTGGTCATCACGCTACTGTACATGCCTGTACGGTAGGGGATTATTGTTTAATAGGCATGGGCGCCATTATTTTAGATGATGCAATAATAGAAAATAATGTGATATTGGGTGCAGGTGCTTTAGTTCCTTCCGGTAAAAAGCTGGAGAGTGGCTGTTTATATGTAGGTGCGCCTGCCAGAAGAGTACGGTTGTTAAAAGATTCAGAAATGGAATTTCTGCAATATTCTTATAAACATTATATGCAGTTGAAAAATGAATATCTAAAAGAGCAATAAAACGGCTGATTGGCAAGCAGAATGCAGCTATTTTGCTTGCCAGTTTGATTTCAGGGCAGTCTTTTGTTTTCTTTCCATTGTTGTTTTCTTGCCGACTTTTTAGCTTCTTTGCGGTCTTTAATAAGGGCAAGCGCAAGCAGTTCTTTTTCCATCATTGCAGGGGTTTCCAGGGTGATATTACCGATCATACCCGCCCTGAATTCAGCGATCAGAATTTTAGCGGTTTTATCCATGTCTACTTGTTTTCCTGAACGTAAACAGCCTCGTTTTTTGCCAATTAATTCCATTAAATCTGACTCGTTATCAGGGATGCTATCGAGTTGATACCGTTGCTTTAGGTATTGTGGGTAATGCGCTAATAAATATTCAGCAATAAAAAACGCGACATCGGCATATTCCATGGCGGTATCTTTTATTGCACCAGTTGCGGCTAATCTGTAACCACTATTCTGGTTTTCAACATTGCCCCATAACACCCCCGGAGTGTCCGATAAAATAATATTATTATCGAGTCTTATTCGTTGCTGACGTTTTGTTACTGCGGGTTCATTTCCCGTTTTAGCAATAATACGATCTGCCAGAATATTGATGAGGGTGGATTTACCCACATTAGGAATCCCCAGGATCATGGTCTTTATCAGTTTGTCATTACTGCCTTTTTCGGGGATCATTTTCTGACAAAGTTGTGTTATTTGTTTGATTTTTTCGGGTTGCTGGGTAGTGACTGCCAGCGTTTTCACCGCTTCTTCTTGCTCCAGATAGTTTTGCCAGTATCGGGTCATTTCAGGATCGGCCAGATCAGTTTTACTCAGTACTCTGATACAGGGTTTTTGCCCTCGTAATGTTGAGAGCATTGGGTTTTGGCTACTAAATGGAATCCGTGCATCCAGCACTTCAATAATCAAATCAATTTGTGGCAAAACTTGTTTTATTTCTTTACTGGCCTTGTGCATGTGGCCGGGATACCATTGAATGTGCATATTTGGAAGGATTGAATAAAAAGAGGCAATAATTAATTATACTTCGCGCGGTCACGGATGCGGTTTTATAACGCGTTGATTTTTTGTTGAT
>CAZDMC010000256.1:0-3552 GCA_964506335.1 uncultured Methylomarinum sp.
CTTAGCCCGTTATTTATTAAATCCCCACACCTCAATATGTCTGTTTGTATTGTTTGACTTTAACCCCTTTTACTAAGTTATTGAAATATATAAAGGTCAAAAATAAATCAGTAAAATTGTGTTAAAAATAGCTGTTAGACACAATATATTGTGCTATTATTTTTAAAAAACACTATATGTTGCTATTTAATCAATTATTCCCTGATTGCAATTATAGCTTTTTTAAACATTTACATCTTCATCAGAAAGGAAATCAGCAATGACTGCCCAGCTTAAAGTTGTTAGCGATAACATGACCGAAATTCCCTTGCAAAGTGCATCTTTAGATATTTGGGACACTAAATACCGTCTTAAAACCAAAGACGGAGAAGCCATAGATAAAAGCATTGATGAAACCTATAAAAGAGTAGCAAAAGCACTGGCGAGTGTAGAGCAGGGCAAAGCATTACAGGAACAGCATTATAAATCGTTTTTATGGGCATTACGGAAAGGTGTAATTCCTGCTGGACGTATTGTTTCCAATGCCGGGGCATTACAACATAAACCTGCAACATCGACCATTAATTGTACAGTTTCAGGTTCTATTGCCGATTCGATGGACGACATTCTTAATAAAGTACATGAAGCCGGTCTGACTTTAAAAGCAGGTTGCGGTATTGGTTACGAATTTTCTACCTTGCGACCCAAAGATGCTTATGTTTCAGGTGCGGGTGCCTATACATCAGGGCCGCTTTCGTTTATGGATATCTACGATAAAATGTGCTTTACCGTTTCATCAGCAGGCGGTAGACGTGGCGCACAAATGGCTACCTTTGATATTGCGCATCCTGATGTGATTGAGTTTATTAGAGTCAAACGGGAAGATGGGCGTTTACGTCAATTTAATTTGTCATTACTGATTACTACAAAATTTGTTGAAGCGGTAAAAAATGACCAGTCCTGGTCATTGTCCTTTCCCATTACAGAAAAAGAAAAACAGATGGATGGCATTGACCTGGATAATAAAGAACTGGTTGTCTGGCGAGATTTACCAGGCAAGGAAGGCTATATTGTAAACGAACAAGGTTGGGTCGCTTGTAAAATCACTAAAACCCTGCCAGCACGGCGCTTGTGGGATATTATTATGTCTTCCACTTACGATTATGCGGAGCCAGGCTTTATTCTGATTGATAAAGTCAATGAAATGAATAATAACTGGTTTTGTGAAAATATTCGGGCGACCAATCCTTGTGGTGAACAGCCATTGCCGCCTTATGGTAGCTGTTTACTGGGTTCCATTAATTTAACTCGCTTTGTAGAAAACCCATTTAGCAAACAAGCTCGTTTTGACTGGGAAACCTATCATAAAACCATCGGTATTTTTACGCGTATGCTTGATAATGTAGTGGAAATAAATGGCCTGCCTCTGGAAAAACAGCGCCACGAAATTATTAATAAACGCAGGCATGGTATGGGTTATTTAGGGCTAGGCTCTACTTTGACCATGCTGGGTATGAAATACGGTGATGATGATTCACTGGAATTTACCGAAGAAGTGACCAAATCCTTAGCCGTCGAAGGCTGGAAAGCTGCTTTGATTTTATCAAAAGAAAAGGGTGCGGCACCTATCATGGAAGAAGAGTTTATCGTAACAACGGAAATGCTTTATAAACGCCCTGAAATGAAGGCGGATGGCTATAAAAAAGGGGATACGATTTTAGCTAAAGTATTACATGCCAAGTACAGCCGGTATATGCAACAATTGGCTATAGAACATCCTGAGCTGATCAATGAATTAGCAGAGCAGGGCGCTCGCTTTACGCATCATAGTTCTATTGCACCTACCGGCACTATTTCTTTATCGCTAGCCAATAATGCCAGTAATGGGATAGAACCGAGTTTTGCCCATCATTATTCTCGAAATATTATTCGTGAAGGTAAAAAGAGTAAAGAAAAGGTAGATGTTTTTTCATTTGAATTATTAGCCTATAGACAATTAATTAATGCAGAAGCCGTGCCTTTTAGTGAAGATGTTGATAAGCAGTTGCCTGACTATTTTATTTCTGCCGATGATATTTCGCCTAAACAGCATGTCGATGTACAGGCAGCTGCACAAAAATGGATAGATTCATCAATCTCTAAAACAGCCAATGTACCGACTAATTTTCCTTATGATGATTTTAAGTCTATTTATGAATATGCTTATGATAAAGGATTAAAAGGCTGTACTACTTTTCGCTTTAATCCAGAAGTATTTCAGGGGGTTCTAGTTAAGCAAGAGGATTTAGAGAAAACGACTTACCAGTTCACCCTGGATGATGGTCACGTTATTGCAGTAAAAGGCAATGAAGAAATCGAATACGATGGTGAAATGCATACTGCCGCTAATCTTTTTGATGCCTTGAAAGAGGGCTATTACGGGAAATTCTAATGATACATAAAATCACCAAAAAAATTGTTGCTTATAAAGTAATCAGTGACAAAGAAAAAGTTGAAGCGGCTAATCAGGAAAAACAAGAACCCTTGCTGGAAAGCATGCATGAAAATGTAGAGCGACCCGAAGTATTGTTAGGGTCTACCTATAAAATAAAAACACCGCAATCTGAGCATGCGCTTTATATAACCATTAATGATATGGTCTTAAATATGGGAACGGAACATGAGGAACGTCGCCCCTATGAAGTGTTTATTAACTCAAAAAATATGGAACATTTTCAATGGGTTCTGGCATTAACACGGGTACTTTCAGCGGTATTTCGTAAAGGAGGAGATGTTACTTTTCTGGTCGATGAAATGAAAGCTGTTTTTGACCCTAGAGGTGGTTATTTCAAAAAAGGCGGTGTTTTTATGCCCTCATTAGTTGCTGAAATAGGACATGCCATTGAGTCCCATATGAAGTATATCGGGATGATTGTGTCTGAAGAAATGGGTGATACACAAAAACAGTTTCTGGCAGAAAAACGTAAAGAATTTGAAGCAAAACATCAGTCATTAAATGGCGATGAAGAAAACAGTTTTCCTGAAAAAGCGACGCTATGTACCAAATGCAGTACCAAAGCCATGGTATTAATGGATGGCTGTATGACTTGTCTTAATTGTGGGGATAGTAAGTGTTCGTGATAATTGGTAGCTAATACCTTGCCATAAATACATTAATAAGTCTGACTATGCAGGTGCAACGTAAGCGAGTAGCGCCACCACCTATTCAAGCATAGACCCTTTTTTTCTGTAACACCATCAAGCAAATAGTGTGGGTATTAAATTTAGTATGGCAATTTTATGTGTTTTATTTGGAAAATTGTTAATAAATCTGAGGTCAATTTATTTTTAGATTGTTTAGATTTAAAGCCACAACTAAATTTACTCAAAGCAAAATCAGCTGGCAAGGAATTAGGCAACGGTTATATACCGCATGAACAGTGGTCTGTTTAGTTTTTATTAAAATCTAGGGAATATCTGGAATATTACAAAACTATCAAACCGCAATTTCTGTGGAGTATACAGGGTGATTGCAAGAGAAATGGTGCCCAGGGGCGGAATCGAACCGTCGACACGAGGATTTTCAGTCCTCTG
>CAZDMC010000257.1:0-3540 GCA_964506335.1 uncultured Methylomarinum sp.
AAATTACATAAACTATTACAATCGCCTTTTACTTTACATAAAGGATTACTAGCAAAAATTGAAAGAGAGATAGAAAACAAAGAAAATGGTAAACCAGCTCGCATTATTATTAAAGTCAACGCGGTGGATGAAGAGCAGTTGATTAGAGCCTTATACAGAGCATCATCTGTGGGTGTAAAAATTGATTTAATTGTGCGTGGCGTCTGTTGTCTGCGCCCTGGCATTGCCGGCTTATCTGAAAACATTGAGGTACGCTCAATTATTGGCCGGTTTTTAGAGCATACCCGTGTTTTTGCATTTGAGAATAACGGTGCATGGGAAGTGTATGCAGCCAGTGCTGACATAATGAGCAGGAATATGTTCAGAAGAGTGGAAACTTGTTTTCCTATAGAAAATAAAAAATTGCATGACCGAGTGCTTAGCGATCTGGATGGGTATTTAAAAGATAATACCCAGGCATGGCTATTGCAAAGCGATGGAAGTTATATACAGGTAACAGATCAGAAAGGTGAAGAACCCTTTTCGATTCAAACAAAACTGTTACAACATTTTCAATAGCTTAAATAGCGGGTAAAAACACTTTAAAAATAGAACCACCTTCAGGGTTATGCTCTGCCCATATTTTCCCCTGATGAGCGGAAATAATTTTATAACTGATAGATAATCCTAATCCGGTTCCACCTGCACCACTTTTTGTTTTGCTACTTTGTATAAATTTTTTAAAAATTGAACGGAGCTCATCTTCTGGGATACCTATACCCTGATCAGTTATCGACAGTAAAAGCCCCAGTGTTTTTTTGGTATCACCGCTACGTTTCCCAAGCACAATTTCAGTGTTTTCAAAAGTAATTGTGATTGATTTTTTTTCAGCAGAAAATTTAAGGGCATTAGAGACTAAATTACTGATCACTTGCAGTATTTTATTTTTATCGCACACGGCTGATGTTGATTCAATAGGTTTATCAAGAATAAAATTTATTTGCTTTTCTTCAATTTTAGCCAGGAATTCAGTTTTAATTTGCTGGCTTAATTGAAATAAATCATGTTTTTTAAAATGGAAGTCTGTTCTTCCCGATTCCAGTTTTGATAAGTCTAATAAATCATCAAGTAATACCAGTAATCGTTGACTGCTGGTATCAATATTTGCAAGGAACTTATGTATTTTTTTAAGTTCATTTTTACCCATGGGTAAAATTTTAAATTGTTTTAGAGATAAACGAGTGAAGCTGATAATACCATGCAAAGGTGTTCTAAGTTCATGATACATATTAGCTAAAAAATCACTTTTCGCTTTATTGGCTCGTTCTGCCTGATCCTTAGAATATTTAATGTCAATAATTTGTGTATCAATTAAGTCCTGTAAACGGTCACCATGCAGTTTTAACTGGCTTTCAAATTGTTTTTTTTGGGTAGTATCAATATAGATACTCAGGTATTGATAAGGTTTGTTGTTTTTATCCAAAAAAGCGGTGGTGCTTTCGGTGAACCATATTTTTTCATTCTGTTTATCCAGGAAGCAGGCTTCACCTCTCCAGGACTGGCCCTGGGAGAGAACTTCCCTTCTTTGTTGAAGTTTTAGCTCGTGGTTTTCTCTTCCGCCCAATTTTGACTGAATATTTTTTTCACCCATAAATTCGGTTCTATTTCTCTTGAGTAGCTGGCAAAAAAAATCATTGACATCTATTACGCGAAAATCCTTGTTCCGGATGATGACGCCTGCAGCAAGATCAAGAGCAAACTTATGATCTTTTAGTTCTCTTTCAAGTTTTTTATTAAGCGTTATATCTCTAAAAAAACAGACTAATGTCTGTTCTTGCTGGTTGCTTTTAGCCTCTTCAGGATCATCTTCAAAGGAGGATGATTCATCAAATAGCAGGGTGTTTTGTTCACTGGCTTCGGCAATAGTGACATCAAGTAAAATATCAAATCCCATGCGATGTTTAGCTAATAAAGGAATATTATCTGATGCACGCGATGCTATGAAATAACGAATATAAGCCCCTACATTTTCATGAACCCAGTCGGGACAAGGAATTAAATCTGCAATTTTACGGGTGATAATTTCTGATTCACTATAACCAAAAATATGCTGAGCAGCGATGTTGAAACTCTCAACGGCACCATCTGCGGCAAAAGTGACTATGCCGTCTGATGCATTATGTAATAGAGAAAGAAGATTTGTTTGTGCGCTAACCAGGTCAAAACCTGCTACTGAGAGTTCAGAGTTTTGTCTTTGGAGTTCAGAAATCTTTGTAATCATCTGAGTGATTTCATAAGATTCAGTGTTTTTTTGCGTAGTCATCAATCCTTTTTAATTGAGCTTATAACAGCCTCCTAGCCAGGATAAAAAACCTTAAAAATTTCTTCAAAGTTGTCATAAGCTTTTTCAATAATCAGACTCATTTCAGGCGAAGAGATTCCCAGGGTATTAGTCACTTCATTATAATGAAAATATTCAGCTCTGGAATAGCTATCAGCCAGTCGCACAATGGCAGCAATTTTATAATATTGTTCAGTGTTACCCGGGTATTCATGCAAGCGGATACTTTCAACAATAATTTCGGGTAGTTTCCACAACTTACACAGAGCAGCCCCTGTTTGATAATGGTTAAAGCCGATGATGTTTTTTTCAAATTTAATTTCATCATTTTGCTGCGGATTTTCCTGGGACTGCAACATAAGACTCACTTCTCTTGCCAATTCAGGAATACGGCGATAAAAAACTAATTGGCCAATATGATGTAATATTCCACACATAAAAATAGCGTCTTCATTTCGGGTGTTTAAAAATTGGTCAATTTCTTTAGCAATCAACGCACAACGCAGGTTATTAGCCCAAAAATCATGCATAGAAATTAGTTCATTAGGTAAGTCAGAAAATTTATCTATTACCAGTGTACTCAGTACAATGCTCTGTAATTCCTTGGTACCAATCAATGTGATTGCAAGACCTATTGATGTTATTTTTGAAGGGAAGCCGTAAAAAGCACTGTTTACAATTTTTAACAGTCTGATTGCTAATGCCGCATCTTTTTCAATAATATAAGCCGTATCAATTAATGATTTACCCGGGTTTTTAATGGTTTTTTGAAGCTCAAAGAATATATTAGGAGGCGATGCAAGCTGCAAGTCGCCTTTGAAAAGATCACAGATTGATAGCTCTTTTTGTGAAGTGGTTTGCATAACTAACAAAAAATAGTAAGTCGTCTATAGTTAAGTTGAAATTTCTAAAAATTCAGGAATTTCACTGAGGAACAATGAGTTAGTAGGGTCCAAAAGTTTGTCCCGAGGTTTTTGTAAGTTAAACCATTGCAATGCTAATGATTTGGTACAGGTTCGACTTTGGATTTTATTGAATTCCTGCTCCTAACTATAGCTGTTATTTCAATATCTGCAAGGGTGCAGGTCTTATTTCTATTTAGAAAAGGCGTCATAAACTTTTCTAAATCTCATGTTTCTTCTTTTTCTGTTATCTTTGGCTTTTCCTATAAACCTAGAAAAATCAGTTGATCACGGATTTTGTGGAAAATCTGGGCGAAA
>CAZDMC010000258.1:0-3539 GCA_964506335.1 uncultured Methylomarinum sp.
TGCCACCGCGGGATTTTAAGTCCCGTGCGTCTACCAATTTCGCCACCGAGGCATTAACTGATGATCTAGTAGAGCCGCGTATTTTAAACATTCTTTTTAAAAATATCTAGCACTATATTTTATTTTTTCTGATATAAACAAAAGCCAAGGTTTGATCGCTGAAAATGAACTATTATGGTCGAATTAGACCCAATGCTTTTGAGCTGAATATTGAACAATGAAAATTTCTTGCCTTAGCATCCTTTTTGTTTTTGCCTTGCTCTTAAATTCCTCATTTGCAGAAACTGATAGCCGAATTGTCATCGGCGATTTTTCCTCAGGAAATCTGCAGCAGTGGGAAGCTAAATCTTTTGCCGGTACCACCGATTATCAAATTGTTTCTCAGGATAAAACATCCGTATTAAAAGCAGTGAGTCATGCCAGTGCATCGGGTTTATTCAAGCAGCAAACAATAGATTTATTGAAAACGCCTTTTTTAAACTGGCGCTGGCGTATTG
Organism: uncultured Methylomarinum sp.; assembly: GCA_964506335.1. Classification (GTDB taxonomy): domain Bacteria; phylum Pseudomonadota; class Gammaproteobacteria; order Methylococcales; family Methylomonadaceae; genus QPIN01. The sequence continues at coordinate 498 of CAZDMC010000258.1, forward strand.
AGAATTCATTAGGAAAAATAAATGAACAAAGTAGATCAGGCGATGACTATAGTGCCAGAGTTTATGTGCTGATTGATGGAGGCTGGACATTCTGGAAAACCAAAGCCATCAATTATGTCTGGGCAAGTAACAGTCCTAAAGATAGCCAATGGCCTAATGCATTTGCAGGTAATAATGCCATGATGCTTGCGGTGCGCTCGGCTAAAGATAAAAAGGCTACATGGCATCAGGAAAAACGCAATATAATAGAAGACTTTAAAGCCTTATACGGGATAGATATCCGTTATATTGATGCTGTTGCTTTAATGACGGATACCGATAATGCCGGCGGCCATGCAACGGCCTATTACGGCGATATTTATTTTAGCGCACAATAAGCAATAAGCGACTATGTACGATACCTTACCTTATCTTGAAAAAACCAGCTTTCCTGCCATTACCCGCAATAACTTAGAAGTTTTGCAAATCAATCTAGGTTATTTATGTAATTTAAGTTGTACTCATTGCCACGTCAATGCAGGACCTAATCGCACTGAATTGATGGATCAAAAAACCATGGATCAGGTTTTGGGCTTCATTGATTTACATCATATTCAAACGCTGGACTTAACCGGTGGAGCGCCTGAAATGAACCCCTTGTTCAAATATCTGGTGGAAGCTGCGGTAAAAAAAGGAGTTAAGGTCATAGATCGTTGTAATCTGACCATTTTACTAGAGCCTGACTATTTGGAGCTTCCAGAATTTCTGGCCAAACACAGGGTAGAGATCGTAGCATCACTGCCTTGCTATATGGAAGATAATGTCGATAAGCAAAGAGGCAAAGGAACCTTTAATGCCAGCATTGCCGCCTTGCAAAAATTAAATAGCCTGGGTTATGGCCAGCCTGATTCGGGTCTTATCTTAAACCTGGTTTTTAATCCGCAAGGCGCAACTTTACCCCCCGAACAAAATGCCCTGGAACTTGCTTATAAAGAGCATTTAAAAGATCAGTTTAATATTGTGTTTAACCAGCTTTTTGCGATGACTAATTTGCCAATTCAACGATTTGGCAGTGTCTTAATCAGTAAAGGTACATTTGATCAATACCTGCAATTATTACAGGATAGTTTTCAGCTGAAAAATCTGGATCAATTGATGTGTAAAAATACCTTGAGCATTGATTGGCAAGGTTTTGTCTATGACTGTGATTTCAATCAAATGTTACAATTACCTTTGGGTGAGTCCGCAGAAAAAATGCATTTATCCACACTGACTGATCAAATGTTAGCAGGACAAACTATAAAAACCCTGCAACACTGTTATGGCTGTACAGCAGGACAAGGCAGTAGTTGTGGTGGCGCACTTTAATTTAAAAAATAAAGTAACTATTCAGCTTACCCTTAATTTTGTCTAATAGCCGCGTTGAAAGTGCTCATTTACACTTGTAAACTGCGCGCTTTCGCCTTGCTCTTGAACAAAATTAAGGGCAATCTGAGCAATTACAGATTACGCTGAGTAGTTACAAAATAAAAAGGATAAAAATGACTGTAGAAACAGGTGTGTTAGAGCGTTATTCAGAAGGTGCTGATTCAGTACAACCCGACCTTTGCTGTCCGGTTGATTATGACCGTGAATTACTAAAAATATTACCCACTGAAATTATTGAAAAAGACTATGGTTGCGGAGACCCTTCGCGCTATGTAAAAACAGGAGATGTAGTTCTGGATCTGGGTTCTGGTTCAGGCAAAATTTGTTATATGGCGGCACAATTAGTCGGTGACCAAGGCAAAGTTATTGGCGTAGACATGAATGATGACATGCTGGGGCTGGCTAAAAAATATCAGCCAGAAATGGCTGATAAATTAGGTTCTAACCGGGTTGAATTTGTGAAAGGACACATTCAGGATTTGGCAATGGATCTTGATGCGACCAATAGCTACTTAAAAGAAAATCCAGTCAACACTGCTGAAGACATTATTGCTTTACATGCCTGGCAAGAAAATCAGCGTATCGAATCGCCATTAATTAAAAGTAACTCTATTGATCTTGTGGTTTCAAACTGTGTGCTTAATCTGGTTCGAGACAGTGATAAAGAACAAATGATTGCTGAGATTTTTCGGGTCACCAAACCCGGTGGTCGTGTTGCCATTTCCGATATTATTAGTGATGAATTTGTCCCCCAGCATTTAAAACAAGATCAGCATTTATGGAGTGGATGCATTTCTGGTGCTTTGCAAGAACACGAATTTTTACAGGCGTTTATCAATGCTGGTTTTATTGCTGTTGCCTATGATAAATGGGAAAACCAGCCCTGGCAGGTTGTGGAAGAAATTGAGTTTCGATCTGTGACCATTACCGCGATAAAACCGATGGGTTCAGATTGTATTGACAAAGGACATGCGGTTATTTATAAAGGGCCCTATTCTGAAATTTATGATGACGAAGGTCATGTTTATTTCCGGGGTCAACGGATGGCAGTTTGTGAACGTAGTTTTGCACTATTGACCAGTGACACTTATGCTAAGGATTTTATTGGCATAGCACCGGCAGAAGATCAAGAAGGGAAACCCTGGTGCTGTAGTGCTGGGACTATTCGATCAATTGCCGAAACTAAAGGCGGTGCGCATAAAGCGGGTTCTGATTCAGCTCCCAGTTGTTGCTAAACAAAATCAAATTGGTTATATTTAAACCCAATACTGTGTTACTCGAATTTTCTATTTATGCAACTCAACGAATGTAATTATTGCGGTGCAACATTGTCTCCGTCTGTCTTTAAATGCACTAATTGTGGCGGACTGGTTAAACAGAGTACAACAAGCCAACAAAAAAAACTTTATAGAAAACGAATCACCGCGTTGTTGTTACTGGTGGTTATTATTAGCCCCATCATCTACAAAATCCATCTTGATAATACTGCAAAAGCTGTTGTTGCTAAATTACAGACAAATTTAGCAACACCGGCAAATGGTGATGAAACAATAAATAGCGAAGACTTTCTGAAACAAGCTAATTTTACCCAGGCACTCGTTAGTGTTACACCGATTAAACTGTACATCACTGAAT
>CAZDMC010000259.1:0-3525 GCA_964506335.1 uncultured Methylomarinum sp.
TACTATGCCGGTATTATTTTAATTGGCCGGAGTGTTTACTCATGAAGGGACTTTGTATACTTGGAGCGACCGGCTCAATTGGTGTCAGTACACTAGATGTTGTAGCCAGACATTCTGATCTATACAAAGTTGTTGCATTAACGGCCAATAGCAATATTGAGGCTTTATATGAGCAATGTGTTGCTCATCATCCTGAATATGTAGTCGTTGTTAACGAAACTAAAGCGGAACAATTTAAAGTTAAAATACAACGCTCGGAAATATCTGATATTAAGGTGTTGTCAGGTGTTAAAGCATTAGAATTTGTGTCAACACTGGATCAGGTTGATTCAGTGATGGCGGCAATCGTTGGTGCAGCGGGCCTGTTACCCAGCTTAGCAGCGGCAAAGGCAGGTAAAACAGTATTATTGGCTAATAAAGAAGCCCTGGTTATGTCGGGTGATATTTTTATGCAGGCGGTTCGCGAATCAGGTGCTACATTATTACCTATTGATAGCGAGCATAATGCCATATTTCAATGTATGCCGGCAGGATATACCACAGGTGATGCTACTAAACAGGCACGACGGATTTTATTAACAGCATCAGGTGGGCCTTTTAGAGAGACACCCATTGAACAATTACATGATGTTACTGTTGAGCAAGCCGTAGCACATCCAAAATGGAATATGGGTCGGAAGATTTCAGTTGATTCAGCTACCATGATGAATAAAGGTCTGGAATTAATAGAAGCCTGTTTGCTTTTTAAAATGGCTCCGGAAGACATTCAGGTGGTTATTCACAAACAAAGTATTATTCATTCTATGGTGGATTATGTGGATGGCACTGTTTTGGCACAAATGGGCAATCCCGATATGAGAGTGCCGATAGCACATGCCATGGCATGGCCGGATCGTTTTGAATCGGGGGTGGAACCCTTAAATATTTTTGATGTCAAACAATTGGATTTTGAAGAACCCAGCTTAACCCGTTTTCCTTGTTTGAGACTGGCTTATGAAGCAATTAAAGCAGGAGGTATTATGCCTACTGTACTTAATGCAGCCAATGAAGTCGCTGTCGATGAGTTTTTAAATGAAAGGCTGAAATTTACCGATATACCGATCATTATAGAGCAGTGTATGGCTCGGTTTTCTGCTAAAAAAGCAGACAAGCTGGAAATAATTCTTCAAACGGATCAACAGGCACGAATGGTGTCCCATGAAATTATTGAAAATAGGCTAGCCTGATGGATACTCTTTATACCCTTTTTCATTTTATTGTTGCGATAGGAATCCTGGTTTCATTTCACGAATTTGGGCATTTTTGGGTGGCCAAAAAAGTAGGGGTAAAAGTCATCCGCTTTTCAGTTGGATTTGGAAAGGTGGTCTGGTCATATCAAAAAACACCGGATTCAACAGAGTATGTTTTATCAGCCATTCCGCTAGGCGGCTATGTCAAAATGCTAGATGAGAGGGAAGGGGATATCAAAGCAGAAGATCTGCCTTATTCGTTTAATCAACAATCCTTATTAGCTCGAACAGCCATTGTAGCGGCCGGCCCTATCTTTAATTTGTTATTAGCGGTCATTCTTTTCTGGTCGGTATTCATGCTTGGTGAAACTGGCTTGAGACCAGTTCTTGGCGAAATTGAAGTAGGCACTTTAGCAGACCAGGCCGGGTTTGTTGAAGGCGAAGAGATTGTTTCTATTAACAATGAGTTAACGCCAATATGGAATGAAGCAATGACTCTGTTGTTTTCCTTTGCCATGCAAGGAGAGCAGGAAATTGTCGTGGGTGTTAAAGATAGAGATGATATAGAAAAAACGCATATTCTAAAAGTTGCAAAAGAGGATGTTCAGCAACCTGAAATATTATTTAAACGATTAGGCTTTAAACCGTGGATGCCAAAATTAGATCCAGTGATTGGAGAGTTACTAGAGCAAGGTACAGCAAAGAAAGCGGGTTTACAAAAAGGTGATTTAATTATTACTGCCGACGATGAAGTTATGGCAGACTGGATGCAATGGGTGGAATATGTAAAAGCCCGTCCAGAAATTGCTATACAAGTGATTGTTGAGAGAGAGGGGGTTCGACTGCCTTTTACTCTTGTCCCTGAAAGAATAGAAGACGCAGAAAAAGATTATGGACGCATAGGCGCTAGTGTTGAAATTTCTGAAGAGCTTATTGATTATTTAAGAGTCGAATATTCATTACCTCCGTTGCAAGCTCTGACTGCTGCTATTGAAAGAACCTGGTTTTATTCCGTCAATTCCTTGCAAATGATGGGAAAAATGTTACTAGGTGAGGTATCCACTAAAAACTTGAGTGGGCCAATTAGTATAGCGCAATATGCCGGAAAATCAGCTGAAAGAGGGTTAGTTTCCTTTTTGAAGTTCCTGGCGGCAGTCAGCATTAGTTTAGGGGTATTAAACTTATTACCGATTCCTATGTTGGATGGTGGGCATTTGCTATTTTTTGCGCTAGAAGCGATTAAAGGTCGCCCTATTTCTGAACGGATACAAATAGTCTTTCAACAACTAGGTATTTTTTGTTTATTGTCGTTGATGGTTTTTGCCGTTTTCCTTGATATTGAACGCTTATTTCAATAGTCAAAAGAATACAAAATATGAACAAACCTGACTTTCCATAGTCCACTTTTGACCTTTAACGATTATTACAAATTATGAAACAATCAAAAAATATTATCTTGTTAATGCTAACTTTGTCATTCTTTACTATAGGCAGTGTGCAGGCTGATGAAAACGCAGTAAGAAGCATGTTAAACAAATCAATGCCTTCCTTGAAAATTGATTCAATTAAATCATCAGAAATTAAAGGGTTATATGAAGTAATAGCAGGGTCCAGTATTTTATATGTCTCTGAAGATGGAAAGTATTTATTACAAGGACATTTAATTGATATAGAGGCGAGAAAAGATTTAACGGATATTAAATTGGCCGGTACTCGAAAACGAGCAATAGACAAACTGGGAGAAGATCAGACCATTACTTTTAAATCAGAAAATAGTCAATATAAAGTCACTATATTTACCGACATTGACTGTGGCTATTGTCGGAAATTACATGCCGAAATGGATCAATATTTAGCGGAAGGAATTACTGTTCAATATCTTTTTTTCCCCAGAGCCGGAAAAGGGTCTGATTCCTATAATAAATCAGTGTCGGTTTGGTGTGCAGACGATCATCAAAACGCATTAACAGTGGCTAAAAAAGGTGAGAAAATAGACCAAAAAACCTGTGAAAACCCAGTCGATGAGCACATGCAATTAGGTGTTGATTTTGAAGTCAGAGGTACACCTATGATAGTGACTGAAAAAGGTAATGTTTTTCCTGGTTATGTTCCTGCTAAAAGATTGGCGCAAGCATTAGCTAATGAGTAACAAGAAAAATATTTTTTTATGGCTATTAATTTGCTACAGGTTAAATATAATATAGAATTATAGTCTGTAAATTAAGTACTTCCATGCATTTTATCCTTGAAAAATCAGTTGAGCACGGATTTTGTGGAAAATCTGGGCGAAAAAGAC
>CAZDMC010000260.1:0-3523 GCA_964506335.1 uncultured Methylomarinum sp.
CTATGATATTAATGCCGCTGTTCATAGTTTAACAGGCTATTCTGCTCATGCTGGTCAGTCGTCTTTAATTCGATTTGTTAAAAGAATACGTGTTAAGCCTAAAGAAATCAGGTTGATTCATGGTGATGATAATGCCAAACAAGCCTTACAACAACAATTACAGACACTATTACCTGAATGCAAGGTCTGGATTCCACAATAAAGAACATAATCAGCATGAAAACCAACTTTTTTCTTTACGATACTGAGCAATTAAATACCCTGGCTTCTGCCGAAACGGTAAAACAGGGTTTGGCTTATTTTAGCGAAAACCGTGTTTTTGCACTGGATGTACAAGAGGATCAATTATCAACACAGGTTGAAGGTTCATTAAAAGATCAGCCTTACTGGGTGGAATTATCCAAAAATAGTGATAATACATTACTGAGCCATTGTGATTGTGCTTCCGATGAAGAAATATGTAAACATGCCATAGCCAGTTTATACAGCTATGCTGAATCAGCTAGCAACGCAGAAAATGAAAGTTTTGGCGGTGCAGTTGATGAAGCAATAAAAGAGCGCATAAAAAAAGGCCGTAATGAAGTCAGTGTCAAATTGCTCAGTGGTAATCTGGCTTTTGGTGTCTGGCAAGCTAAATCTATTATTTCTGCTACTTATCAGAAAGTGGCCTATCACGTTTATATTCGCTCGCTGGATCAGCGTAAGAATTATTGTACTTGTCCCGACCTTGCGACCAATCGTTTAGGTACGTGTAAACATATAGAATCGGTACTGCATTATACAAAAAAACAGCCAGAGTACGAGCAACTGCTAGCAGCGGGTGCGCCGGTTTCATTTGTCTATCTAGCCTGGGATTCTGCAACAGAGCCGGTTATTCGATTACATAAGGCTGAGCAATGTGATCAACGATTGCTGGATGAATTAGCCGAATATTTTGATCATGATAATCAGTTTAAAGGTCGCCTGCCAGATGATTTTAATTATTTTGCACAGAAATTTAATGCCCGAGATGATTTATTAATCGGTGACGATGCTTTGCTTTTTGTGCGGCAAGCTGCGGAAGATGCGGCTCATCAATTACGGGCTAAAAATATTTCAGAACAGATTATGCAGGCTAATGGTGTGATTGCAGGCATAAAGGTACGATTGTTTCCATATCAGACCGAAGGTGTAGCATTTCTGGCTTCCAGAGGACGTGCTTTATTGGCGGATGATATGGGGCTGGGAAAAACCCTGCAAGCCATTACTGCCGCTGGCTGGCTGGCGGATCATGCCGGTGTTAAAAAAGTACTGGTAGTATGTCCTGCCTCTTTAAAGCATCAATGGGCCCGGGAAATAGAAAAATTTACAGATCGGAACGTACAGATTATTCAAGGAGCCATAGAAAACAGGCAAGTGCAATATAGAGCAGATGCTTTATTTTATATTGTCAATTACGAATTGATTTTGCGCGATTTAAGTGTCATCAGTGAAACCCTGAAACCCGATTTGCTGATTTTAGATGAAGCACAACGGATCAAAAACTGGCGGACAAAAATTGCCTCTACGGTCAAATTAATCCCCTCGCGTTATGTTTTTGTTTTAACCGGCACACCGCTAGAAAATCGAATAGAGGATTTATACAGTCTATTACAAGTGGTTGATGCTCGAGTATTAGGCCCTTTATGGCGATGTTTGCTGGATTTTCATGTAACCGATGAACGCGGCAAAGTGATTGGTTATCGCAATTTGTCAGAATTACGACGGCGTATTAGTTCAATCATGTTGCGCCGAAACCGTGCCTTGGTGAGCGATCAGTTACCTGAAAAAACAGAAGTCTGTCTGGATATACCGATGACTAAAGTTCAGCAGGAAATACATGATTCAGCTATGTCGGGAGCAGGGCAGATAGCGAACATAGCTAAACGCAGACCTTTAACGCCCAGCGAATCGAATAGATTAATGGCGGCTTTACAACAAGCGCGGATGGCATGTAATGCCGCCGGTTTAGTCGATAAAATAACAGCTGGTTCACCTAAGCTGGATGAATTGTCGCGTTTATTAGAAGAATTGTGTTTGCAAAGTAATCGCAAAGTGGTGGTTTTTTCACAATGGGCAATGATGACCAAAATGGTGGAATCTCTGGTGCGATCTTTAGGGCTAGGCAGTGTGCACTTGCATGGCGGTGTTGCCAGCCATAAGCGAGGTGATTTAATGGATAAATTCCAGCATGATGATGCTGTACAGGTTTTTATCTCAACCGATGCTGGCGGTGTCGGTTTAAATTTACAATCAGCCTCAGCTTTGATTAATCTGGATATGCCCTGGAATCCAGCCGTTTTAGATCAACGAATTGCCCGTATTCATCGGTTAGGACAGCAGCAAAAAGTTCAGGTTTTTTTGTTATTAGCGGCAGATTCTTATGAACAGCAGGTGGCAAAACTGGTTAAAGGTAAACGCGACTTATTTGATAATGTGATTAGTCCTGATGCGACTGAGGATGTAGTCGGTGTTTCTAAAAAAATGTTGCAAAGTATTGTTGATGATTTGACGCTGACAGAGCCTGCATCTTCGCAAGCAGAACAGACAGAGGCGTTAACTGAAACCAGTCAAAATGATTTGCAAACTAAAACAGCTTCAGCGAAATCAACGGAGGATGATTCAGACGTTAATAGCTTAATCAGTAAAATTCAGCTGGCTTTTGGGCATCGTATTGAGCAGATTTTAGCTTCGGGAGGCGGTTTATTGGTGATTGTTAATCAAACTGAACAGGATGATGACGCTTCTGCGCAAGCCTTATCAGAACAAGATTTACCGGTAGTGGTAATAGCGACTAAAACTTTGTCAGAGATACAGCGTCTGGGTACAGCATCGCCTTTAGCCGATGTAAAAGTTATTTACCAACAGGCTGAAAATTCAGCAATAGGAATTAATCCTTTGCTTAAAGTAGCGCAGGATAAATTAAAATCAGCAGAAATATTAGTTGAGCAGCAATGTTATGCGGGAGTATTGGAAATATTAGCGGTGACTTTGTTAACCATTGCCACTGTAGCCAGCGGAGAAAAACAAATTCCGACATTGGAAAAAGCGACAGTCTGGTTATACAGTGATGTGTTGCCTAAGCAATGGATGACAATGGAACAAATTAACAGCATAGTAAAAGTGATTGCCCTGAGTCAAAATATTAATGTCCCTCAGCCATTGGTTGAACAGGCTTTGTTGGATACCCAGGCATTGATGGGGCAATATGGAGAGTAAAGGCAATGTTGGCCATATCAACATTAATCAAAAAAGGAAAAACTAAGTGGCAAAATTTTTAAATACAAGTGCAACTAATTATTATTTAGAAGAATTAATAAAAAATGCAAGAGATAGGCTTGTATTAATAAGTCCATTTTTAAAATTAAATGATCGAATTAAAGAACTATTAGAGGATAAAAATAGGCTCAAAATTGATGTCAGAATTATCTATGGTAAAAATGAACTTCAAAACGATGAAATTACTTGGTTAAGTGGATTGACATACATCAGAACAAGCTTTTGT
>CAZDMC010000261.1:0-3514 GCA_964506335.1 uncultured Methylomarinum sp.
CCGAATGGGTGAGCAATAAAAAACTGAGTAATACAGACTTTACTAGGGCTTATGCGCAAGTGTAAGCGGTCAACTGATTTATCTAGGTTAATCCAGGAGAATAATAATTGAACCAGCGAATTCAAGGCATAGGCATGACCTCGCGTAGAACGCGAAACAGGATGATTGAGCGATTAAAACAGCAGGGTATCAGTGATAACAGAATTCTTGCGGCAATGAGTAACACCCCCCGGCATTTATTTGTTGATGAAGCGCTGGCTAGTCGATCCTATGAAGATACGGCATTGCCTATCGGTTATAATCAGACTATTTCACAACCTTATATTGTGGCAAAAATGACTGAATTATTAATCGCAGAGGGCGAGCTATCAAACGTATTAGAAATAGGCACAGGTTGTGGCTACCAAACAGCTATTCTGGCGCAATTGGTTGACAAGGTTTATTCGGTTGAACGAATTGGGCCTTTGTTAAAAAAAGCAAAGGATACTTTGTGGAATTTAAAATTAAAAAACGTCAGTTTTCAGCATAATGATGGTGGATGGGGATGGGCAGAACAAGCACCTTTTGATGGGATTCTTGCTGCCGCTGCCCCCGCTGAAATCCCCGAAAGTTTATTAAAACAAATGGCCATAGGAGGCGTAATGATAATACCTGTTGGAACTGAAAGCCAAGAACTACATAAAATAATTCGAACAAAAACAGACTATCAGGATGAGATTATAGAAGCGGTAAGTTTTGTTCCTTTTTTAGCAGGAAGAGAATAATGTTTAAAAAATTATACGATAAAACGTTAGGCTGGGCCAGACACAAACATGCGGAGAAATATTTGTATATATTAAGCTTTGCTGAATCTTCATTTTTTCCCATACCGCCCGATGTTATGCTAGCGCCAATGGCATTGGCAACGCCAGATAAAGCGTTTAGACTGGCTCTTTTGACGACTATTTTTTCAGTATTGGGCGGTATGCTGGGATATGCCATCGGTTTTTTTATGTTTGACTCAGTTTCGCCCTGGTTACAGGAAACTCATTATTGGGAAAAATATTTAATGGCAGAGAACTGGTTTAAAGATTGGGGTTTTTGGGCTATATTTATCGCCGGCTTTTCACCGATACCCTACAAAGTATTTACCATCGCTGCCGGTGCATTACAGATGTTTTTTTTACCTTTTGTCATCGCATCATTGATCGGACGAGGTGCGCGTTTTTTTCTGGTTGCACTGTTATTAGCAGCAGGTGGAGAAAAACTAGAGTCCAAATTACGGCAATATATGGATATTTTAGGCTGGACAGTGGTGGCTTTAGTTATTGTAGGCGGTTTGATTTATAAATACATGCAGTAAGGAAAACAAAAATACGATGCAATATCGGTGGGTTATTTTTGACAAACAGGACAAAAATAACTGGCACGTTGTGCTATTTTTATTTGTTTTATTGTAGAGGAACATTGTCTGCATGCCACACCCTTTCTGTCATAAACAGCTAAGGACTGTTGAAAATAACCCGGTTTTCCCTGTTCATTAACAAAATCACGTAATGTTGTTCCGCCTTGCTCTATAGCCTGTTGCAGAATAACTTTGATGCATTCTGCCAGTTTTTGATAGCGTTTCAGAGAAATTCTGCCGGCTTGCCTGGTCGGGTGAATCCCTGCCATAAAAAGCGCTTCACTGGCATAAATATTTCCGACACCGACTACATGATGACCATCCATAATAAAAGATTTAACCGCTGCGGTTTTATTTCTTGATAAATGATAAAGGTGCAGACCATTGAAGAGTGCAGAAAACGGCTCTGGTCCAAGTGATTTAATTAATTTGTGCCTTTCTATCGGAGCTGATGTCAACAAAACAGAACCAAATCTTCGCGTATCATTAAAGCGAAGGATAGTGCCATCCGTAAAGATAAAGTCAACATGGTCATGTTTACCAGCAGCTTGTTCAGTATTAGCAATGCGTAAATTGCCGGACATACCTAAATGAATAATAATCGTTTGAGCTGAATGGGTTTCAAGTAATAAATACTTGGCGCGTCTATAAACACGCTTTATTGAATGGCCTCGACAAAGTGCGGCCAGGTTTTCGGGGACAGGCCAGCGTAACTGTGCTTGTCGAACTACTATACTTGCAAAAGTTTTTCCAGTGATATGAGGTCTAATACCACGGCAGGTCGTTTCTACTTCGGGTAATTCAGGCATACATGCAAAAATCGGCTGTTTTGAATTTATACCTGAGTAAGAAGAAACTTTATTTCATCCTGTAACTTTTTACGAAAAAACAAGAATTTCCAGCGTGTGCCTCCACATTGTCGCCATAATAATGTAGAGCGAATTCCAGCCAACAACAAAGCTCTTATCTTATTGACAATATCAGACCGGGCAAGAAATTCTTCGTTGCCATTAACCATTATTCGAGGGGGCAAGGTGCTCATGGTACTGTAGTAAAGATCGCCCAGACTCGCTAGAATATTCTCATGCATCACCCCAAATGCTTCTGATTGTGCCTCTGCCTTTTCGAGACCTAGCTTTATTTTTTTAAGCATTTCAGGGCGATTGGATAATTGCATTTCCAGAAAAACCAGTTGTGCTGCATAGCGACCTTGCTCTGGATCGGCTATCTGTCGCCCGGTCAGCTGTTTTTGTAATTGCTCTAATCCTGGTTTTAGAGAGGAGAGTCCACCATATATGTCAATGACACTTTCAGAATCAATTTTAAGTGTACTAGAGATACTGGTTTCTATAGCTGATGCATCTGCTGTTCCTTTAGTGGCCAATTGTTGGACAAGTAAGCAAACCTGGGAAATACCAGCAAGTGCAATAGTCTGGTTGGTGATATTTTTAAAAGACATATAACAAATTTATTAACAGTAAGATTGAGAAAGACACGCGTTGGTTATTTTAGATTTAATCCGGAGAGTAATTCAAAAAATTATCAGCGCTTAAAACCCTACTTAGGAGCGAAGATCTAATAATATCCGAATCTTGACTTGTCTTTTTGTCTGTATTACGCGTTGTAGCAACAGTTGCGTAGCCTGCTATGCACCTGTTACTATGCCTTGAATACCAACAAAAATCCTGGGTCAAACTTTCGGATATTATTAAATCCTCGCCCCTTATCATAAAGTTTTATTTACGCTGTAACGGCATTAGACTATTATGCATTATATATACTCTTCAATATACATCCGTATATTTTATACATTAAATCGTTTTTTCAAACACAAGGGAAGCAAAAATGGCAGAATCAATTTCACTGGCAGTAACAGGTATGAAATGCGGGGGTTGTGAATCAAATGTAAGCTCTCAATTAAATAATATTGAAGGTATTCTAACCGTTGAAGCTTCAAGTAAAGAAAATAAAGTGGATGTAACATTTGACTCTTCAAAAACAAATGTAGCCGCTATTTCACAAGCGATTACAAAAGCTGGATATAGTGTCGCTTTATAAAAATTTTTGGGGAAAATATGAGTTCTGATAAGCAAGCAGATTCAAGCAATGATTTACTAAGCCTGTCAATAT
>CAZDMC010000262.1:0-3504 GCA_964506335.1 uncultured Methylomarinum sp.
ACCGGTATTTGTTCTACCCGCTGATTTTGCATAATTCCAGGCCTGTTCTAATTGATTAGCCGATTTAACCATGGATTGGCCTTTGCCAGAAGAAGACATGGTGGGTTTAATAAAACACGGATAGCCTATTCCGTTATCTACCGCATTTTGTAATTCTGTAAAGGTTTCTGCAAAAGCATAGGGTGAGGTGGGTAGAGCCAGAACTTCGGCTGCCAAGGTACGAATTCCTTCTCTATTCATGGTTAATTGCACGGCTCTGGCATTGGGCACAACTTTTGATAAGCCTTCTGCTTCGATTTCAGCTAAAGCATCCGTCGCGATAGCTTCAATCTCAGGGATAATAAAATCAGGCTTCTCTGCTGAAATTAATTGCTTAATAGCATCTGCATTGGTCATATCTATGACATGACTTCGTTGTGCAATATGTTGGGCAGGGGCATGAGGATAACGGTCTACTGCAATTACTTCAACACCATAACGCTGCAAAGAAATTGCTATTTCTTTGCCTAATTCTCCACTACCTAGTAATAATACTTTGGTTGCGCTGGGTGTTAATGCAGTACCTATTTTCATTCCAGACCTATTTAATTTATTATTTCTAGCGGATTTCAATTCTTTGTAAAATAGTTCATCGCGATTTCTTTTTTTTATTAAGCATTCCAAACACGATAATGGCAGACACTACAATGCCTGACATATAAATATTTTGCTGGCTTGCACCTAATAAATAGGCTGTTCCACTGCCAATTGCCATACCTACACCGGTAAATGCCAGGCTCCGCATTAAGCGACAAAATGCACAATTATCTTTATCATAAGGTCTCATGCTTTACCCCCTTTATTAATTCAACCATGGTTTCTACATGGTGTTCAGAATCATTTAAAGCAGGAATATAATGATAGAGCTCGCCACCTGCTTTCATAAAAAACTCTTTATTAGTCAGTTCAATTTCTTCCAGAGTTTCCAGACAATCAACCGCAAAGCCAGGGCAAATCACATCGACTGTTTTTATTTCTTGCTTTGGCAAGGCTTGCAATACCTCAATACAGTAGGGTTGTAACCATTTTGCTTTACCAAAACGGGACTGGAAAACAATTTTCCATTGTTCTGTTGATAAGGAAAGTTTCTCAGCAATTAGTTCGGCTGTTCGATGACATTGCTCGAAATAAGGATCGCCCCATTTTGTTAATTGTTCAGGCAAGCCATGAAAAGATATTAATAATAGTTCATTCTTGGCTTTTTTTGCCCATGTCTGTTCAATAGATTTTGCAATAGCAGCAATATATAAGGGGTTTTGATGATAATCGCTGACAAAACGTAGACTGGGAATATGTCGCCACTGCATTAATTGAACGGCTACTGCATCATAAACCGAAGCTGTTGTTGTGGAAGAATATTGTGGATACAAGGGAATAACGATGATTTCCTCGATTTTGTTTTTTTTGTATTGCTTAAGTTTTGCAGCAATAGAGGGTTTGCCATAGCGCATCACACAATCTATTGAGTAAGATGAGCTATCAAACTGTTTAGCGACTTTATCTACTAATTGCTGGCTTAAAAAAGTTAACGGCGAACCTTGTTGTTGCCAAATTTTTTTATAGGCTTTAAGTGATTTTCTAGGTCGAAAAGGCAGCACCAGAAAATGCAGAATAATCCACCAGATAAAGCGTGGCAAATTAACCACGCGAGGATCCCAGAGAAATTCCTTGAGATAGCGTCTGACAGCAGAAGTGGTAGGTGCAGCAGGCGAACCCAGATTAACTAAAAGCACCCCTGTTTTTTTTGCCCCTATGCTTATTGTGCTTTCAGGCACCATTTTCAATACCTTATCGCCTAATAAGATTTAAAAATTCCAGCCGGGTGCTACGGTCTTCTCTAAAAATACCGGTCATTACTGAAGTGGTCATGACTGAATTTTGTTTTTCCACACCGCGCATCATCATGCATAAATGTTTGGCCTCAACAACAACAGCAACACCTTTTGCACCAATAGACAACTCGACAGCATCGGCAATTTGCTTGGTTAATTTCTCTTGAATCTGCAAACGTCTGGCATACATATCGACAATGCGTGCCAATTTAGAAAGCCCTAATACTTTACCGTTAGGGATATAGGCAATATGACATTTGCCTAGAAAGGGCAATAAATGATGTTCACATAAGGAGTACAGTTCAATATCTTTTACGATAACCATATCCTCTGTTTCTGCTTCAAAAATCGCACCGTTTAAAACCTCTTCCAGTGTCTTTTCATAGCCATTATTTAAAAACTTAAAGGCTTTAGCTGCTCTTTTAGGTGTGTCCAGTAAGCCCTCACGGTTCACATCTTCACCAATTTCAGTAATCATTTTGGAAAAAAGATCTTCCATAGTTTATGCTTTTGTTATTAAGTAAAAAGATGAATTATATCATAGTCCAATATTGTTTAACGCTTGCAAAACAATAGACTCATTGGCTCCTTTTTTAACAGCATTTTCACTCAGAAATCGACGCCATTTTCTGGCACCGGCAACACCATGAAAAAGTCCTAAAATATGTCGTGTTACATTGTGAAGCTTACCTCCAGAGGTAATATGCTCCTTAATATAGGGTATTAATGCCATAACCGCTTGATGTCGTGTTTTAATTTCGGCTATGCCTCCATATAAATGCGTGTCAACTCCAGCCAGGATATAAGGGTTATGATAAGCTTCTCTTCCTACCATGACACCATCAACATGTTGCAATAGTTTCTGAGTGCTTGCTAAACAACTCACGCCGCCATTTAGAATTATTTCCAGTTCAGGGAAATCCTTTTTTATTTGAAAAACAGTATCATACTGTAGAGGTGGTACTTCTCTGTTTTGTTTGGGTGACAAGCCTTGTAACCAGGCTTTTCTGGCATGAATAATAAAGGTATGGCAACCAGCATCTGCAATGGTACTGATAAATGTCTGCAATTCTTGATAAGAATCGCGCTGATCAATTCCTATTCTTGATTTAACCGTCACGGGTATAGAAACCGCCTGTTGCATCGCATTAACACATTCAGCAACCAATTCTGGTTCTGCCATTAAACAGGCGCCAAAGCGACCATTCTGAACTCTGTCACTGGGACAACCTATATTTAAATTAACCTCGTCATATCCAATATCTTCAATCATTTCAGCACACCGTGCTAATTCTTCCGGGTTATTACCTCCCAATTGAAAAGCAACAGGATTTTCTGCTGGATTAAATGCTAAAAAACGCTGACTTGAGCCATGGAGAAGAGCTCCCGTAGTGACCATTTCAGTATATAAAAGTGCTTTACGGGTTAATAAACGATGAAAATAACGGCAATGTTTGTCTGTCCAGTCAAGCATGGGGGCAACACAAAACAATCTACTTGATTTTACTAGTGCTTTATCCTGTATAGGTTTTTTTAATTCGGATATTATTTTATTCATTGGTTCTACTCATGGGCTCCATTATCCTAGAAAAATCAGTTGATCACGGGTTTTGTGGAAAATCTGGGCGAAAAA
>CAZDMC010000263.1:0-3495 GCA_964506335.1 uncultured Methylomarinum sp.
TGATTTTTTGTTGATAGCAAGGCACTGAAACGGGCGCATAGCAGGCTACGCAACTATTTCAGTAACGCAGTCTATCGGCAAAAACCAACCGATAGAAAACAGCATCCGTGACCGCGCGAAGTATATTATAAGAATATAAGCAAAAAACCAAAGGGATATAGTATAGAGAGCCTCTATATCTAATAAAGAATTTAAGGGTGTAATAATGAATGATAAAAATCAGATTCAAGAAAAAACTATCACTGAGCACAGTGAATTCTCCGCTGCCTTTAATGCCAGGCGTAAATTAATCAAAGGAGGTGCAATTGCTGTCCCTGTGGTAATGACTTTAAGAAGTGGCTCAGCTCTGGCAGCAAGTAGTTCTAATCGCTGTATTACCAATGATCAGACGAATGCTCAAGCTCTTCTTACTGCTGACCATCTACCTGAATTTAGAAGTAGTTCCACCAATAACGTAGAAACATTCTTAAGGGAAGAAGTCACTAGATCGCAACTCATTAGAATCAAAAGAGACCCAGGTGATACTTTCTGGATTTATGATAAAGATGGTAATGACGATTTGAGAACACGGGTAATCTATAACTACGCATCAATGACCCCTTATCCTAATGAATGGCTGGATACTGGAGCGACTCAAAGACAATACTCAGCCCAAGGAGGTTTAGACATTGATGTTTATGATTCAGCGACTACAGGACCTCCTACTGGATCAATAGTCATTACAGGTGAACATTTTATAGAGGGAACCCTTAATTATGTTTTTGAAGACGCCGAAATCGGAATCAGACACGGCCTGATAATGACAACAGGTTCTGGAGAAATCATAATGGATCAATTCGGCAATCCAAGAATAGGACGTTTGATGAGCTCTAGCGCGTTACAGTCAATGCACATTACTACCTCGTGTATGACTTCTTTGGCTCCTTAAATCAATTGAATGATAAGGAATTATACTGGCGTATTGTTCAAGACTCTGATTTATTGTCAAAAAACTGGGGAACTGAAACAATAGTCTATAATTCCGCATCGGGTGAAACACACCAAATTGATGATTTTTCTGCCACTGTATTAGAACAAGTACAGGCTAATCAATGCACCGAGGAACAATTACTTAAAAAAATTTGCAATTTATATCCTTTAGAAGACAATAACAGAATAAAACAGTTACTTGCTCAAGTAATCAGCAATTTTGACCAGATTGGTTTAATAGAACCCCAATATTAATGAAGGTAAAGCAGTTAGAATTAGACAGCTTGATCAAACAGGCTGCCAGTAAAGAAGGTCTTTGCCTGGATATTGGTTGTTTTTGTGTCCGATTAAAAAGCTGTGAGCGTACTTTTTTAACAACATTCGCTTTTTTATACCAGGACTTTCCGCTCTTACCGAGCGACAGCTTTGCAGATTTTCATATTATTATTGAGCGTCAAAAGGGGCTGCGGCGTTATCTTAATCCACAGGTTGTTTTTATTACTGATGGCCAGCAACCGTTTGAACCTTTTCCACTGAACCATGCATTTCCCTTATTTGAATGGGGATTAAACTGGTGTATTGCACGGAGATCACATCAAAATTTAATGCTCCATGCCGCTGTGGTTGAAAAAAACGGCAAAGCACTGATTCTGCCGGCTATTCCAGGCTCGGGAAAAAGCACTTTGAGTGCAGCACTTGCATTAAGTGGCTGGCGTTTTTTGTCTGATGAATTCACCATGATCAGGCCACAAGACGGTAAAATAATGCCTATTCCTCGACCTACTCCGCTAAAAAATACGGCTATTCAAGTCATAAAAGATTCTTTTCCAAATGCCCAGCTTGGACCTTTGTTTCCAAAAACACGCAAAGGCACAGTAGCCCATTTACAAGCCCCAAAAACCAGTGTAGAACAATTAAAACAAACCGCCTCACCTGAATTGCTGATTTTTCCAAAATTCCAAGCTGCTGCCGAATTACAATTGAACCCATTAAACAAGCCATATGTCCTTTTTAAACTGGCTAGTAATGCCTTTAATTACGAACTGATGGGAAAAACCGGCTTTGAATTAATCAAAAACATAACATCTTCCTGCTCTTGTTATAACCTGACTTATAGTCGTTTTGAGCAAATATTACCCTTACTTGATGATTTATTAATTAAAAAGGCATGAATAGCCTACCTGAACAAGCAAAAAACTTGATCCTTAGCATACTTTGCTTACCACAGACTATTGAAACCCTAAGCAATTCTGATTGGGAACTGTTAATACGTTGCGCCAGGCACTGCAAGCTACTGGCTCATTTAGGTCATAAACTTGACTGTCTGGGTTTACTTTCAACCGTGCCAGATCCGGTTTTAGCTCATTTTGTAGCAGCTCAACATATTGCTGATTATCGTAACCGTCTGGCACTGTGGGAGTTAAACCGAATACGCCGCGCATTGCATGGACTGAATATCCAGGTTATCGTATTAAAAGGAGGCGCTTATCAACTATTAGAATTACCCTTTGCAAAGGGAAGATTATTAGTAGATATTGATATTCTGGTTAAAAAAACCGATCTCCAGGCAGTAGAAAAATGCTTACAAGAACAAAGCTGGAAAACAGCGCCTTTAGATGATTATGATCAGCAATATTATCGTGCCTGGATGCATGAAATCCCACCTTTACGCCATCAGGAACGCTTAATTGAAGTTGATTTGCACCATACCATACTGCCCTTGACCAGTCGCTTGCGCCCTTCCCCAGAATTGCTAATGCAAGATGCCGTTGCTATTGCTGACAGCGGATATAAAGTGCTATCGCCTATTGATATGATTTTACATAGCAGTGTACATTTATTTTATGATGCTGAATTAACAGGGACTGATTTTAGAGATCTGGTTGATTTATGTGAATTAATCACCCATTTTCAATCACAGCATGAATTTTTCTTTGAACAACTGCTAAAAAGAGCTAATCAACTCACATTACAGCGCCCTTTGTACTACACTCTTTATTTTAGCCAGCGTATTTTAAAAACCCCTGTACCTAAAAATATTATTGAAGAAAATAGTGGAAAGCCGACTTGGTTAACAAGAAAAATCATGCATTATCTTGTGCCATTGGCTTTATTACCTGAACACCCTGATTTACCAAGGAAAAAAGTTGCTCTCGCTCGATGGCTGTTATATGTTCGATCCCATTTTCTACGGATGCCATTTCATATATTGATACCACACCTTTTGAAAAAAAGCCGTAAGCGTATCGATGAATCAATGGGCTAAACAATTAATTCAGGTGTTTTGCGAAACATACCAATAAAAACATTGAAAATATTACATATTCTGGATCATTCCATACCGTTACATAGTGGCTACACTTTTCGCACGCGTGCCATTTTGCAACAGCAACAAGCATTAGGCTGGGAAACATTCCACGTTACATCGCCCAAGCATAAAGTGGCCGAACAATCCATAGAAGAGATTGATGGCTTGCGCTTTTACCGCTCAGAACAAACCACCGGGCTTTTTGCTAAATTGCCTTT
>CAZDMC010000264.1:0-3477 GCA_964506335.1 uncultured Methylomarinum sp.
CTTGCTTGGGCTGGGATGCCCAAAACAAGCTTTCGCAAAAATAGCGACTCCCCGAACATAAATAGATCGCGTGTTGTATTGTACTGGGTAGCGATAAGAGTACCAGAAACAAAGGTTAACAACCTGTGTTTCTGGTACTTTAAAGGGGTTATTCCGCTGCTTTTTCAGGGGATATCATGGTGCCACAGCTCGCTTCTTTGCCTTTCATCATTTCACCACAAGCGCCTTCCATACCTTTTTTCATTTTGTCGCCATCCATCATGCTGGCACATTTACCTTCACCACATTTTCCTTCGTGGTATTTACCATCAGCGGCTTTTTTATTGGCAGCACATTTACCTTCACCACATTTCCCCTCGCCGCATTTTCCTTCAGCAGCTTTTTTCATTCCACAAGCGCCTTCTTTACCTTTCTTCATCTCGTCGCATTTACCTTCCATGCCTTTTTTCATTTTGTCGCCATCCATCGTGGCGCCACATTTTCCTTCGCCACATGAAGCTTCCTTGGCTGATTTTGCTGCTGGCACGACTGTATATCCTTTATTAGCTTCTGCAACTTGCATATAGCCTTCTGACAACTCTGTCATCGCAAAAGGGTTGGCTTCCGCATGTGCAGTTGTTGCAGTGAAAGCAGAAACAACTACTGCGCCCATGGCTGCTGCTAAAGGTGTTTTTTTGATTTTTCTCATTATGTCTTCCTCGTTATAAATAATTAAATGATTGTTTTTAAAAAAATATTACTGCCTTGCGACTACACATTTCCAATAGAGTTCCTTGGCGGTAGAAAACCATTACCATAATAGCAAGGGTAGATTATTTAATTTTATTATTATAGTCACAGAGATCTTCTATTATACAGCTGTGACATCTTGGCTTTCTAGCGATACAAGTATATCTGCCATGTAAAATCAACAGGTGATGTGCGTCTAATTTATGTATTCTGGGTACCCATTTTAACAGTTTACTCTCTACTTCCAGCACATTTTTTCCTTTAGCCAGTCCGGTTCGATTGGATACTCTAAAAATATGGGTATCTACGGCAATAGTGGGCTGACCGAATGCCGTATTTAATATTACGTTTGCTGTTTTACGGCCAACACCTGCGAGGGCTTCAAGTTGCTCTCTATTTTCCGGAACCTGACCATTATGCTCTTCTATGAGTCGTTGACAAAGCTTGATAATATTGGCCGCCTTGGTATTGAATAAACCGATGGTTTTTATATATTCTTTGAGTTTTGTTTCACCTAAACCCAATATAGTCTGGGCTGTATTAGCCTGTGGAAAAAGTCTGGCTGTCGCCTTGTTTACCCCTTTATCAGTGGCCTGAGCCGATAACACAACGGCAATCAATAATTCAAAAGGCGAGCTGTATTGTAATTCAGTTTCTGGGTTGGGTATTGATTGCGCTAAACGGTCAAAGATGATTAGACGCTTTTCTTTATTCATAATTATTCAAAGTTTTAGAGAAGTAAGTCTTTAAAATAATGTTCATGTAGCTTGGTATCTGACCACAAATTATTTCTGAAATCGTATTAACCATTTCTAAAACATCTTTATTAGCAAAGACACAAAGCAAAATGATATTAACTTTTGGGGCTAATTGCTGTAAGGGTTGCATGGAATAATGTTTAATTTAGTGGATAGGTTTTTTTGATTTACTTTTTGTTCGGTTGTATACAGCGGTTAATAAACCTGCATGCGCTAAATTGCTCTGTATCTATCATCCTGAAAAATCAGTTGAGCACGGGTTTTGTGAATAAATCTGGACGAAAAATCCTGCAGAATAGCTCTCAATAAGGACTATGGTCATTATCTTCGAGCCATTCTTTGTCTTTTTCGCCCATATTTTCCTAGGTTCAATACTTGAAAAATGATGAAAAATTAAGGCTATTGGTTGATCTGTCATTTTAAAATAAAAATGATACCCCTAATACCTCATCTAAATTATATTTCAACCAGTTTTAAACCCGATTGCCCTGATTGGAGAAGGCTCAACTCAGACACCAGATACTGGATGTGTTAAATTGTCATTTTAAATCAAAATTCGTATTTAAGGAGTGTTTCGTGACACATGAACATTGTGACATTTTAATCCTTGGTGGTGGTCCTGGTGGCATCAGTGCTGCCAGCAAGCTCGCTCTACAAGGCAAAAAGTGCATTATCATCAATGACGGCCCGCTGATGGGTTACGGCATCGAAGGTGCCTTCCGTACCAAAGCAGCGTTTGAGATCACCCGCGAACATCTGCACATGCGTTTCATGGAAGATATTTATGGCCAGCAAATCGATCTGAGTTACGACATGCTGTGCCATGGTGTTGACGAATCATCTCAGCAGCTGTCAACTATGCTTGAATCGCGTTTAAATCGTTTGCAAATTAAAACTGTGCAGGGACGTGGTTCTTTTATCGAATCGCATCGTATCCGTGTCAATGACGATGAATACACAGGAGATAAGATTATCATTGCCACGGGCACACGACCGCGTGTTTTTCCCGGCATGCCGATTGAATCGGGTCGAGTGATTACCAGCGATACGGCACTTGATTTAAAAGAAGCCCCAAAATCGATTCTTATTCTCGGTGCAGGTATCATCGGCTGTGAGTTTGCCTCTATGTTTAACGCAGTCGGTATCGAAGTGCATCTTGTCGATACCAAGGAGCACATCATGTCCAATGAAGATTTGGACATCAGTCGTTTTTTAAAAAATGCTTTTCTCGCACGAAATATTAATGTCATTCCAGAAAGTCGTTACAAAAACATGAAATTGACTGACAATGGCATTTTAACCGATATCACAACCCAAGAGATTGAAACTGAAATGGTTTTGCTTGCCGTAGGGCGCTCCGCATGCAGCGATATGATAAACCTTGATGCGACGGGCGTAGAAATAGACAAATATGGCTACATCGGTATAAACGAAAATATGCAAACCAACGTAGATGGCATTTATGCCGTGGGCGATGTTGGTTACCGCAATATCTCGACTGACATTTCACTGGTTCATGTGGCTGAAGCAGAAGGCCGCGCCGCCGCCGCACACATTCTTGGCCAGTTCTACCCCCAGAGTATGGATCATGTGCCTTACATTATCTTCACCGTTCCCATGCTCGCCGGTGCTGGCCTCAGCGAAACTGTTGCCCGCGAAAAATATGGCGATATCCGTGTGGGAAAATACCCTTTTGCCCGCAATCATCGTGCTCAAGCTGCACGCTCGGCCATTGGTTTTATCAAATTGATCGTCGGCCCGGAAGGTGACGATCGCATTCTGGGTGTTAGAGCCATCGGCTCCGCCTCAGACACCGTCATTGGCGCCGTTTCAATCATGATTGAACGGGAACTGCCATATACCTATTTAATTGAATCGATCTTTCCTCATCCTTCATTGCTTGAATCCCTAAAAGGCGCCGCCCATATCATCGCCGGCGACAAGCTTCAGTATGAAGAAGGCGAAGAATTGACGGTTGAGGAGGTGATAG
>CAZDMC010000265.1:0-3475 GCA_964506335.1 uncultured Methylomarinum sp.
GTTAATTGTTCAAAGGATAAAGGATGCCGCCCACTGGCGATTTTAACTTTTGCTTCTGCATCCCAATGCGGTTTTAGTTTTTTGTAAACCTCAGTAAATTTGCTTGCCAAGGGTGAATCGACAATAATTTCCAGATCATCCCAGTGTAATTGCTGGTGAATTTTCTTATCTTTATTTTGAAAAATTATCTCTTCCAGCTCGTAAAGCAATTCCTGCGTTCTACCAATACTGAATGCAGGAATTAAAATCACCCCATTATCGGCCAGGCAACGAATAATCAGGTTTTTTAATTGTGTTTTTCTTTCCTTGCGATTGGCATGATCTTTATCCCCATAAGTACTTTCCAGCACCAAAACATCGGTTTTATAGGGCGGTTTAGGATTAGGTAAAAGCGGCGTAAAGGGGCCGCCTAAATCACCCGAAAAAGTAATATGTTGCTCAGCAGTGGATTGTTTTACCCTGCATTCAATATAGGCCGAACCTAAAATATGCCCAGCAGGTTGCAATCTGATTTCCAGGGTATCAGCACAATTTTCTGATAAGGCCACTTTTTGCCACTGCCCATAAGGCACAGCAATAATTCGACGCGCTAAAAGTTTAAGGAATTTATTGATTAACTGCCTGTCTCTGCTAAAACCAATTTTAACCGCATCTTCAAGTACTAACGGTAATAAAGCCGCCGTGGGAACAGAGCAATAAATAGACCCTTCAAAACCTGCCGCCAGCAAATAGGGAATACGGCCTACATGATCAATATGACAATGGGTGACTAATAAGGC
The DNA here is from genome assembly GCA_964506335.1 of uncultured Methylomarinum sp. Taxonomy (GTDB): domain Bacteria; phylum Pseudomonadota; class Gammaproteobacteria; order Methylococcales; family Methylomonadaceae; genus QPIN01. Next base: position 780 of record CAZDMC010000265.1, read on the forward strand.
TTTAATAGATTGGAGAGGGAAATCAATCTCTAACTTATTAAAACCTGCGCCTTTAGCCGAGGTTTCTGCACCCTGAAATAGGCCGCAATCAATCAGCACTGAATGATTATTGTCAATCTTCAATTCATGGCAGGAACCTGTCACACCATTAACTGCACCATGATGTTGAATATCTGGATAATTCATAAATACCTTTATTTAACATGCAATAACCGTTATAAGATAACAGATCAACCAAAAAACTACACGTTTCTGGAATGCTCAGATGAATATGTTACCATCTCAATTTTACTGTTGTAACAGATTAAATAATGGAATATAACAAAGGAAAGTTAGTACGCTGGTTTGGCAATAAAGGTTTTGGGTTTATAAAACCTGATCAGGGGAATGTAGATATCTTTATCCATATATCCGCAATTAAAGAAATGAATCGTAAGCCCATTGTCGGGGATATCATTCACTATGAAATCAGTTCAGATGCAAATGGCAAGAACCGTGCTGTTAATGCCAAAATTGAAAGTGTAGAGCAGATTTCAAGATCAGAACCGATTAAGAATAGTCTTAAAACTGCTCATTCCAATCCTAATAAGAAACCAACTAAAGCCAAAAAATTAAAATCAGTTCTAATCCTCATTGTTGCAGTTTTGGGATTTGCATTGAATTCATTTCAGAACAGCAATGTTGATTTTATACCGTCTGTTGAAAAGACAGCACAAAAAACAGATGATAGTGGTAGTCAACGTCTTAGTCGTGCCTATAAAAATAAACAAAGTGATATTCAAGTTGCTGGAACAGGTATTGTCGTACGCACTTTAGCGGATGATACGACAGGAAGCCAGCACCAACGCTTTATTTTGAGACTCGCATCTGGGCAAACTTTACTGATTGCTCATAATATTGACCTTGCTCCACGGATAAATTCGTTGCGCAAAGGTGACAAGGTTGACTTTTATGGTGAATACGAATGGAACTCAAATGGTGGTGTACTGCACTGGACGCATAAAGACCCTAGAGGAAATCATCAGAATGGATGGCTTAAACATAAGGGATTAACGTATCAGTAGCTGAAACCGGTCCATTCATTAATTCCGAAGACAGTTCCCTGTTTGTTTACCATCATCTAAACGCAAAATCAGCCTACTGGCTATAACTCTGGGAGCTATTAATGAATGAAGCTAAATTTACTATTGGGCAGATTGTCCATCACCGACTATTTAATTACCGTGGGGTTATTATAGATGTTGATTATAAGTTTCTAGGCAGTGAAGAATGGTATCAGCATGTAGCTCGAAGTCAGCCGCCTAAAGACCAGCCCTGGTACCACGTATTAGTCAATGATACCGCTCGTCAAACTTATGTCGCTGAACGTAACCTTGAGTCGAAAGAACAGTTCGAACCGATCCATCACCCTTTGCTAAATCACTATTTTAATGGAAAGGAAGGTGCTTATTATCAACTCAGAATGCAGAAAAATTGAGAGGATAGTTCTATGAGCCTGCAACACAACTGCTGTGTCTATTTAGGTGATGATTTAGCCAGCTATGGCTTTGGTAATGACCACCCTTTTGGGCCAAAGCGGCATCATGTTTTTGAATACGCATTTTACCAGCAAGCATTACAGGAAAAAGTCGATATATTAGCACCACAAACGACAGAGCAAAGTGTGCTGGAGTTATTTCATAGCCATGCTTATGTAGAGCAGGTAAAGCAACAATCAAAACTAGGGACAGGTTATTTAGACCAGGGCGACACACCTGCATTCATGGGCATGTATGAAGCCACTTCATCTGTTGTGGGTTCGGTCTGTAATGCAATAGATCGCATTATAAATAATGAATACCAACGCGCTTTTATTCCCATAGCAGGTTTACATCATGCACGCCGTCAAATTGCAGCAGGATTCTGTGTCTTTAATGATTGTGGTATAGCAATAGAATATCTACGTCATAAACACAATATCCAAGCTATTGCTTATATTGATATCGACGCTCACCATGGCGATGGGGTGTTTTATAGTTTTGAAGAGGATCCCGATTTAATCTTTGCTGACCTGCATGAAGATGGCCGTTTTTTATACCCTGGCACAGGGGCAGAGACAGAAACAGGAAAAGGTATTGCGAAAGGTACAAAACTCAATATTCCAATGCCACCTGGCTCAAACGATGATGCATTCATGGAAGCATGGGAATGGGTGGAAGAGTTCTTGCTAAAACACCGTGTTGATTTTATTCTATTACAATGCGGTGCTGACAGCATAAAAGGCGACCCCATTACCCATATGGAATACACTGAAAAAGCGCATGCCCATGCTGTTAAAAGACTTTGTATGTTAGCTAATGAAATGTGTCAAGGTAGACTTGTTGCAATGGGCGGTGGTGGATATAACCATGAGAATATTGCAAAGACCTGGACAGCTGTTGTGGAAAGTATGGCACTGGTTTCAGAAGAATCTATTATAAAGACAGGCTAAATCAGACAAAATAATATTTTGTCATATAAAAAATAGGGGGTGGAATTTGAAAGGCACTAAAAAAGCACGATGGATTTCAAATTATTTCTCAAAGCCTGTTCAAGATCGTTGCGAACTGCTGTCTTTGTGTGCGGACGGAGCACAGAAACCGGAGTTTACACGGAGTAAATGAGGATTTCGAGCATCGCCCAAGCACAACTGGCAGTGGTGCAGTAGATCTTGAACA
>CAZDMC010000266.1:0-3466 GCA_964506335.1 uncultured Methylomarinum sp.
TAAAATTACATTGCAGGCTCTATTCAACATAAACTCTGCATTTTTTAAAGATAAAATTTTTACCAGATCCGCACTGGATTTTTCTTTAAACCCCACTAGACTTAGAAAGCTATAAATTTTTATCATAGTAGGCTAACCAATGCAATCCATTGAAATATTATTAGTAGAAGACAGCTTAGGTGATGCTCGATTAACGATTGAGGCATTAAAAGAAAATAAAATATTAAATAAAATACATCATGTTACCAATGGCGTAGAAGCCTTGGCATTTCTACATAAACAAGGGCAATATAGTGAAGCGATACGTCCAGATCTGATCTTACTTGACTTAAATATGCCTAAAATGGATGGACGAGAAGTATTGTATGAAATTAAACAGGATAAAAATTTGAAATGCATTCCTGTGGTCATATTAACCACTTCTCAAGCCGACGAAGATATTGCCAAAAGCTATGACCTGAATGCCAATTGTTATATCACTAAACCGGTTGATTTAGATCAATTTATGGCCGTCATGAAATCAATCAAAAACTTTTGGCTTACTTTTGTTAAGTACCCCAGCTAATTATATTCGCGCAGATGCGGATTTTATAGTACGTTGTTTATTGTCCATAGAAAACCGTATCCGTATCTATGCAAACTATAATAAAGTGTCCTAATGAGCAGCCAGAATAGAATCAATGTTTTGTTGGTTGAAGACAATCCAGGTGATGCACGTTTGGTTGAAATCATGTTGAATGAGGTTCAACAAAACCCAGTTGTATTACACCATGTTTCTACCTTGGCCGCTGCGCAAAATTATTTGCAATCCAGCAACTCTGATTTGGTTTTACTAGACCTTTCCTTGCCTGATGGTAGTGGTTTGGACTCAATTAATAAAATCCAGCTTATAAACAATTCATTAGCCATTATTATTTTGACAGGGTTAAATGATCAGGCGTTCGCTATTAAGACCATGCAACATGGGGCACAGGATTATCTGGTTAAAGGGCAAGGTGACGGACATCTTATGTTACGTGCCATAAATTATGCATTGGAACGTAAACAAATTGAACAACGTCTGACTTTGTTAGCCCATTTCGACAGTTTAACGGGGTTGGCAAATCGTGAATACTTTAACCTCACTATGGCACGAACCTTAGCCCAGGCAAAAAGAAAAAACCAAAAGTTAGGTGTCATGTTTCTTGACCTGGATTACTTTAAAGAAATCAATGACACATTAGGCCATTTAGTAGGCGATAAATTATTAGTCAGTATTGCTGAACGATTGAAATCTTGTGTCAGATCTGTTGATTTTATTGCAAGACTAGGTGGTGATGAATTTGTCATTATTCTGGATGATATTCAATCACCTAAAGCCACCATGAATATAGCGGACAAGATTTTAGCTACATTATCAAAATCCGTTGAGATAGATCATCATGAAGTTTTTATTAGCTGCAGTATTGGGATCACTTTTTTTCCGGATGATGCATCGAATGTCAATGATTTACTCAAACACGCCGATGTGGCTATGTATAAAGCCAAGAGCAAAGGGCGAAATAACTTTCAGTTTTTTACCCCGGAACTTAATGCCGAAGTCATTCAGGTAATGGAGATTAAAAATGACTTGCGAGGCGCTGTTAGGCGTGATGAATTATTACTTTATTATCAGCCTAAAATTAATCTCCTGGAAGATAAAATTGTAAGTGCGGAAGCATTATTACGCTGGCAACATCCTACCCGAGGCATAGTTTCTCCAGATCAATTCATCCCTATTGCAGAGCAATCAGGCTTAATTATTGAAATAGGCCAGTGGGTGATTACAGAGGCTATCAAACAAAGTAAAAAATGGCAGAAAAGCCTTTCTCCCGATTTTGGTATGGCAATAAATCTTTCGGTTAAACAATTTCAGGAAAGCGGTTTGATAGAATTTATAGAGGCTCAATTAAGCCAATTTGCAGTTGATGCTTCAACCATTGAGCTGGAAATAACAGAAAGTTTATTGATGGAAAAAAGTCAGCAGGAACAAGAAATATTAAGCGGCTTAAGTCAAAAAGGGTTTAAAATTTCAATGGATGATTTTGGTACAGGCTATTCTTCTCTCTCTTATCTGAAACGCTTTACTATTGATATTTTAAAAATTGATCGCTCCTTCATAGGCGATGTTATTTCTGATCCCGATGCTGCCGAGATTGTTAAAGCTATTATTGCTATGGCACACGCGTTAAAACTGACAGTGGTTGCCGAAGGTGTTGAAACTAAGCAACAAATGGACTTTTTAAAACAATTAAACTGCAACGAGATTCAAGGCTACTTGATCAGCAAACCCATCCCTGCTTTGGAGTTTGAACAACTATTCAGGAAAAAAAATGGTTACAAACATCAATAGTGAAAAAAATAATCTATCTATACCTTTCTTCCTGTTAGTTACTGGTTTTAGTCTCACCCCTTTTCTTTTAAATTTACTGGGCTTTGATTTTTCATCAAGCTCAACACCGCTACCCCAACAACGCCCAGTTCTACTGGACGACTTATTTTACAAGTTATCGGGTGAATTTACCCATACCCTTTTGGAATGGAGTGCTTTTTCTGTCGCCTTAATGGTTGCAGTGTTGGGTTTTGTGCATTTCCGTATCACCAACGAACCAACGGTTCCAGTGATTTGTGTGGCTTTATTCTGCGCAGGCAGTATGGACGCATTTCAGACCCTGGCAGCAAACCGCCTGATTGAAGCCAGTGCAGATAATAATAAATTAATCCCCTTTACCTGGGCTATTTCCCGAACCTTTAATGCCTTGATTATTATTTCAGGGGTCTCACTCTTTCTTTTGAATCCCCAGTTAAGTAAAAAAGCCGGTTTTAGCTTTGTGATCTCCATCAGTTTGCTATTTGTTGTACTCGCTTTCTATATTATTAACTATACTGCGACACAGGCAAATTTACCAGTCACCATTTTTCCTGGTGCATTGATTACTCGCCCTTGGGATGTAGGTCCTCTGATTTTATACAGTCTAGTTGGCATACCATTGCTAAGCCAGTTTCACAAAAAATACCCCTCAACATTTAGTCAGGCGTTATTGTTGAGTATGATTCCGTCAATTATTATTGGGTTTCATATGGCTTTTGGCTCAAAAGCATTATTTGACAATGATTTTAATATTGCTCAGTTTCTAAAGATTTTTGCATATCTAGTGCCGGGTATCGGGCTTTTGATGGATTATATCCAGACCTATGTACGTTTAGAACAAACGACAGAGACATTAGGTAAGGAAAAAACAAGAATTAAAGCCATTATTGATAACGCCATAGATGGAATTATCTCAATTAATGATACAGGGCAAATCCAGTCATTTAATCCTTCTGCGGAACGCTTATTTGGATATCAGGAAAAAGATATTATAAATAAGGACTTTAGTTGTTTGATGCTTGAATTTAATCATGGACACCAAGATATTTACAATTATTTACGGAAATATAAACGAAG
>CAZDMC010000267.1:0-3461 GCA_964506335.1 uncultured Methylomarinum sp.
ACCCTCGCCTTGTAAGGGCGATGCTCTCCCAGCTGAGCTAAGCACCCGACTAAAAAGAGCTAGTTTACAGCATCTTTTAAGGTTTTACCAGCCTTAAATGAAGGGATTTTTGCAGCTTTTATTGTTATTTCTGCACCTGTTTGTGGATTACGGCCTTTTCTTTCTGCTCTTTCTTTCACTGAAAAAGTTCCAAAACCAACTAAAGCAACTGACTCCCCACTAGTTAAAGCGTCAGTTACTGCACTAAGAAAACCATCTAAAGCGCGGCCAGAATCTGCCTTAGTTAAGCCAGATGCATCTGCCATAGCATCAATAAGTTCCGATTTATTCATTATTCCCCCTTAGGAAGTAAAGTAATCTCAAGTTTAAATTATTATTAAGTGTGGAAAAGCTTTCCTTAGTATGCCGGCTAATAACCAAAAATAAAATGCCAAGAGAAGCGAGCCTACTTATACAATTACAATCATCAAGTGTCAAGATAAAACCGCCGTATCCAAAGTAATGTAGAGGCATCGGGCGGCTTTATTTTCTGCTTTTTACTAAAGAATAGAAAATAAATAATGGTCTCAGTAAAACATGGCTTCTGTTTAAAAAACAAAAACCAGCGAGCCACTATTGTTGTTTATTATCACTGATTAATGTTGCACTTTTATCTTTTAGCGGGCTCTTTTTCCAGAGACCCTCAGTAGAAAAACAAGCCCAGCCCCACTTTAACCAGTTTAATAATGACACAGCCAACCACAGCGACCACAGTAACATTAAAATTCGGTAACTAATTAATGGCACGGAAATTATGGTGGCAACAGGCAGTAAATCATCACTTCGGTCCTGATACCAGTTGAGATTAAAAGCGCTTGATTGGTTGCCTGCAATTTGCATATCTGGCGAACCTAGCAAGCCATGTTCTACCGCAACAAAAAGTAGTAACAATGAGCTCAATGTTAATACCCCTAAACCAATTTGAGCTGCGTTAAAATATAATACTTTTGCCATCTGTTTTTTTGCTCTTAATCCCAGAGCCATTAGCCAGGCAACCACCACTAAAGCTGACTCAATCGGGATTTGACTCAGGCCAATCAGCAATAAAAACCAGTGCCAATGTTTTAAAGGCGTTAATGATATTTTTCCCAAACCGATTGAAAACAACACAATGACAATCAACACCCCCCAAAAAAGCACGGCAGGGCCAAATTTTGGCCCTGAAGTAAATAACACCCAGCGGTCTCGGCCTAATAATATTTTGACGGTATTATTGACACTGGATATGCCCATATTAACCAGAGGACTGCTGAGTAGCATGGCTTGATCCTGCACTTTAAGCCAGCTAAGAGTAATGTTTTGCTGGCCAGGTTTAAGGGGCAAACTGACGTCCTTTCCTTTTTGACGAATAGGCTGAGTCACACCATTAATCATAACGGATTGTAATTGCACTTGTTCGGGTAATTTCAGTGTATATTGTGTGCCTTTTGAGCTTCTTACCGTAAATTTTAATTCGCTTTCTAAAGAACGCTTACTGGGTTTGATTTGTAGCTCAGTCTTATCAATAGTTAATGTAGAGCCTTTAACTGCCTCAGGCCTGGTAATCATCAAACTAACTTTTTCAGCCGGCCAGGGTCGCCATTCGGGAAGCCATCTACCACGGTCTTGATGATGTACAACAGCAATACCTGAGCTTTGTATATGCCAAATCGAACTGACATCGACACGCCAGACTTCAGTCCATAAATCAGTATCCGCTGCGATTAAATCTATCTGGGCTGTTTTTTCCAATACTGATTCCCATTGAAAACTATTCTGCCGGGAAGACATATTAATTTGCACCTGCTTATCTTTAACCCTTATATTTTCAGTAGTGACTGACTCTCCCTGTAATAATGGAAACTTTAATGCCAAGGCAGAATCATTATTAAAAACACGAATAACCCGTGTTGTCATGCGCCAGTCCAATGCTAAATTCAGGGTGCGTTCAATCCTTATAAAGGCCGGTAGAGTACTGGGCTCAAGTTTTTTCTGTGCGTCTTGAGTCTGATCTTGCAGGGTTTTTAATCGGCTAAAAATCAATTGATTATCTGTTCTACCATTGTCATGCAAGCCTTCTATAGTCCATCCTTTGCTTTCAATCGTGGTACGGTGTGGTTTTAACGGTAAAGGCAAAGAAAACTTATTTTGCACGGGATTAAGCCCGCGTAATTCAAGCTGATGAATACCCTCATCCAGTTTAATCCACAAAGAGCCATCACGCTGTCTAATTAGGCTTTGGGCAATATTACCATTAAGCTTGACCTGATTAGGAAACCACTGCTCAACTTTGGCAGGTAAAGGAATGGCAACGACTTGTTGAGTATGCACTTGCAATTTTATGGCTAACTGCTGTTGATTGATGGCTAAATTCATTACTGAAATTTGGGCGCAGACAGGTAAACAGTCAGGGGCTTGTAATAAGCGGCTTTTTAGCTCATCCAGCATTTTTTGTTTTGGGAAATTTGCCGAAACATCCTGAACCGGCACGCTCAATAATGGAATTAAAAATACCCAGATAAATTTGGGAAATTGCCATTTAATTTTTTTATCTAACAAGCCAAACATCAATAGCGATAAAACCACAATCAGGATGACTCTCAAAAAATTGAGCACTAAATTAACAGCGGGTGATATATACCATAAGCTGACTTGTTGCTGCTGATCTACCGACCCATTCCAGGATAGCCGGATTTTTTTCCATTGCCACTGAGGTAATCCCGGCCCTGTCTGGATGTTGGCATCAGGATCAATACGTTCAATAATTTTCCGTTGAGCCTTGTTTTGTTCGTCGCCGAGAGAGCCTGGAGAGACTAATTTACGCATTTTAGCAACCGGCATGGCGCTCATGCTTTCTGCCATATTCATCACCTGACCCATTACTACCATAGACCCTTCCTCATGATATATTGTCGGTGATATTTTTTGCCATTGCCTCTCTAATTGTGGATATAAACCTATCCTGATTTGAGACACCATAAAAGGTATGGCTATGACTAACAAAATCAGCCAGCAAGTATTTCTATAGCCTTTCAGTATATTTTGAAATTTTCCTGTCGGCAACACTCTAATTAAAGCGATAGCCGCTAAAATATTCAACCAGATATAATGCGGCGCCTGTGGCTCATGCCAGCAGATACCCAAGGTAATTAAGGCTAATATCCCCCAATAAACAGACCACAGCCGACTAATGGCCAGGGAGGCAATCAGTACTAAAAATAAATCTAATAATGTCCATTGAGAAATCCAGCTATTCGGGTCATTATCCACCCCGTTTGCTATCAATAAACGCCAACCAGGCGGCAGATTTAGCTCAGCCTGCACCTGCTTAAAACTTTGTTCCCAACCGACTGCATTAATATTAGCTATAGCTCCAATAATACGGCTATCGGCCACTAAATCAAGACTCCCTTTTCGGACTTCAACCCCTTGTTTACCGGTTT
>CAZDMC010000268.1:0-3428 GCA_964506335.1 uncultured Methylomarinum sp.
CTATAATATATGCACTGTGTTTGTGATATTGACTATGTGCTATATTTCTGCCTATTTCATGCACACTGACCGCCCAGTGTAAAAACTGGGCTATTGTTTTACTATTCTCCGTACAACAGTTACTGTCCAGCTGTTTTAAAATATAATCGACTGTTTGTTGTACGCGTTCAGCATGGCCTCTATCGGTATGATAATGTTCGGCAATAGTGTTAATTGTCTGTGAACGAATATCATGATTATAAATCCGGCCTAATAAATCATGGACTAATCCTTCGCGTAATGCGCCATCAGATACTGTCATTTGTTCAATATTCAGTTTTTGAAAGCTCGCGTAGATTATCGCAACACCGCCCATAAATACCGGAAGGCGTTCATCACTTAATTCAGGAAGCTTTAAATCATCAACATGTTTTCGTTTAAGAATATAAGTGACCAGTTTTTCCAGACCCTCTTTGGTAATACCGTTATTGCTCCATTCGCTGGCAATAAGCACTTTATCAATACAACGTAAACTGCCCGATGCGCCAATCGCTTCATCCCAGTGCTGACTGCTAAATTGTGTTTGATAAGGATCCAGTTTTTGTTGCACAAAGAGCGTTGCTTTTTTAAAGGCTTTTTTGCTAATTTTGCCATTTTTAAAAAACTTATTACTGACAGTAACACAGCCCATCCTCAGACTTTCTTTAGTATTTGCAACATCATTAATGCCGATAATATATTCAGTACTTCCTCCGCCAATATCCATTACAAAGCGTGATTTGGCAGTACTGCCTAAACTGTTTGCAACGCCCTGATAAATCAGCCTGGCTTCTTCAATACCAGCAATAACATCAATCCGGTGACCCAGTGCTTTTTCTGCTTTGCGGATAAATTCTCGTGAATTTTTTGCAGTACGCAGAGTATTGGTTCCTACAATACGAACACTTCCGGGTGGAAAATTACGAATACGCTGACCGAATTGTTCCAGACATTCCAGTGCTTTGATTTGTGTTTCAAGATTTAGATTTTTATGGTTGTCAAGACCAGAAGCAAGACGAACCATTTCTTTGAGGCGATCTATAGTGCGCAACTTGCCTTTTTCAAGCTTACAAACAATCATGTGAAAACTGTTCGAGCCTAAATCTATGGCGGCTACACTGCTAGGTAAATTTTCTGACATCGGAATTAATCAAATTCTGCTAAAATTGGTTTAGTTTAAGCGAGTATGATTGCTGATTTCAAGTGGCTTCTGGAATATTCGTGTTTTTAATAAATAATTCTGCTCACAAGTATGAGCAAACAGACTGAGCAGAAACAAGCAAGATTAACATGACCGCATTATCTATCCGAAACCTTAAGAAAACCTATAAAAATGGTTTTATTGCATTAAAAGGCATTGATTTAGATGTTGAAGAGGGTGATTTTTTTGCTTTGCTCGGCCCTAATGGTGCAGGTAAATCAACCGCTATCAGTATCATCAGCTCCTTAGTCAACAAAACCAGCGGCTCGGTAAAAATATTTGATTATGATTTACAAAAAGACAATGCCCACGCTAAAAACTGTATCGGCCTGGTTCCTCAGGAATTTAATTTCAATCAATTTGAAACCGTTAAAAATATTGTATTAAATCAGGCAGGTTACTACGGAATCCCAAGAAAACAGGCAAAAATAAACACTGAAAAATGTTTAAAGCAAATGTCGCTTTGGGATAAAAAAGATACTGTGTCCAGACGCTTATCAGGCGGCATGAAGCGTCGGGTGATGATTGCCAGAGCCTTGGTGCATAATCCTCGGCTTTTAATTCTGGATGAGCCTACTGCCGGTGTCGATATAGAAATACGTCGTGCCATGTGGGAAATGATGGAACAGATCAATCAACAGGGTACCACTATTATTTTAACGACCCATTATCTGGAAGAAGCGGAAAGTTTATGTCGAAATATTGCAATTATCAATGAAGGTCTGATCATTGAGAAATCGGGAATGAGCGATTTATTAGCACGCGTTAATAAAGATTATTTTGTTCTGGATCTGGCCAAACCTTTGTCAATAATTCCCGAAATTGAGGGTTATGAGTTTGCCTTGACAGAAAGTAAATTATTAAGTGTGATGGTGCCAAAAAACAAAAGTTTAAACCGCTTATTTCAGCAATTAACAGAAAAAAATATTGAAGTGTTAAGTCTTAAAAATAAATCGAATCGTCTGGAGCAATTATTTATGGATTTAGTCAATGAATAACTCCATTGCATTTAGAACCATTGTCGGCAAAGAAATTCGCCGCTTTGCTCGCATCTGGCCGCAAACTTTATTACCGCCGGCCATCACCACATCACTTTATTTTATGATATTTGGGCGATTAATTGGTGACCGGGTAGGCAGTATTGATGGCGTCAGTTATATGCAATATATCGTCCCCGGTATTATATTAATGTCAGTGATTAGTCACTCCTATTCAAATGTTGTTTCTTCGTTTTATTCGACTAAATTTCAGCATCATATTGAAGAATTACTGGTCGCACCCTTGGCTAACTGGGTCATTCTTTGGGGTTATGTCTGTGGTGGTATTGTTCGCGGTTTATTGGTAGGTGTTGTTGTTACACTTATTTCTTTATTATTTACGGATATTGCGGTTAATAATTATGCTATCGCCCTGTCTGTTTACATTTTAACCTCCACTCTATTTGCTTTGGCCGGGTTTATCAATGCCGTGTTTGCAGATAGTTTTGATGATATTTCTATTATTCCCAATTTTGTATTAACGCCCTTAAGTTATCTGGGCGGTATTTTTTATTCGGTCTCCATGTTGCCTGAGATATGGCAAAAAATCTCACTGGCCAACCCTATTTTATATTTAATCAACGCCTTCAGATATGGCTTGATTGGGGTAACAGATATAGACATACGCATCGCATTTGCAATGACAGGAAGTTGTATTTTAATTTTATCCTTGTTATGCCTGTTTTTATTGCATAAAGGTATTGGTATTAAAAATTAAATTTAAAAAGCATACTTCACTGTGCCTATACCAAAGAAGTTTTAAAAGAGCATGAAATATTCGCACAGAAACCACATAATTGATCTCGTTCTCACGATCTTCGTGGAAACGAGTACTGTAGCGATCCACTGTTAACAAACTATCAGGGAGTATATGTTCAATAAAAATGAGGTCAATTAACCAAAAGAACGGTTTGTCTCTGCACCCCTGTGTAATAAAATCCATACATTCCAATGAAACTGATATTCTGCCAAGCAACAGGCGAAAACCGTATTATTTCTTTCGCTTTTCTGGGCAGTAAAACGATAGTGCCGATAGAGCAGTGCTAATCATATGGCATTGTAGAATATTTCGGTGTTTGCAATGCGTCGAATGAATTCTGCATTAATATCCAGTACGATTTCATTTCTTCCATTTAGCATTTTTCCTCCACTGACTTTTGCAACGGTGGAAC
>CAZDMC010000269.1:0-3427 GCA_964506335.1 uncultured Methylomarinum sp.
ATTATCTTCGAGCGATTCTTTGTCTTTTTCGCCCAGATTTTCCACAAAATCCGTGCTCAACTGATTTTTCTAGGTTTATGCATTAATTTTATTTGGAAGAATAGAAAGTAAAATTATTCCCTGCTAGTGGGTCTGACAACTTGGGTTTAATGTAGCCCGTATGAAGCTTGCGTAATACGGGAGATTCAACGTTGAAGAACCCCGTTACATATTCTAAAAATATCCATCAAACCAAAGCTATCAGACCCGTAGCACTCCATCAATACTGTATTGATGGAGTGCTGGCAAGATAAATAGACTGACAGGGAATAATTCAATTTTTTAAGGCATTACAGAGTCAAGGGCTTTTTTAGCTTTTTCAGAGGCTTCTTCTTTTGCTGTCGATGCCGTTTCAGTCACTTTATCTTTGATTTCTGCTACGGCTTTATCAACAACCGATGTTGCTTCTTTTGAGATTGTTTCTACAGCCAATTCGGCTTTTTCAACAGCTTTAGTTGCCGTATCATTCATTGATTCAGCAGCCATATCTGTTGCTTTTTTAGCGGATTCAGTCACAGCTTCCATGGCTTTTTTCTCATCCGTTGCCACAGGCTCTTCTGCTTTAGTGTCAGCAGCAGCTTCTTTAGGCAGTAGTATTTCGATTTTTGCCTGTTTATGCAAAGTTGCCATAAATTCCTGCATTTTTTGACGTTGCAACATGGGGCGAATTTTCTCTTTTACAGAGTCTAAAGACGGAGGCGTTATAGCTCTGGAGCTTTCTTTTAAAATAACGTGCCAGCCAAATTGTGTTTGCACGGGTTCAGTGGTAAATTTGCCATCTTCTAAAGCAATGGCCGCTTCAGAAAATGGAGCAACCATCTGTGTTGCAGTAAACCAGCCCAGATCACCACCTTGTGGGCCTGATGGTCCGGTTGATTTAGCTTTAGCCAGTTCAATAAAATCAGCACCCTGAGTTAATTCATTAATTAATTGTTTGGCGTCTTCTTCTGTTTTAAGCAGAATATGACGGGCTTTGTATTCAGTACCCGTTTCCGCAACATTTTTATTATACTCAGCTTCTAATTCAGCATCACTGACGGGGTTGGATTTTATAAAATTCTGGATCGCTGTTTGTGACAGCAGTGATTTTTTAATCTCTGCCATGCGTTCAGTAAACTCAGTACTTTGATCCAGTTTTTTATTGATAGCATCTTGAATTAATAATTCTCGTTGAATTAATTCTTCAATCAGTTTTTCTTTTGGAAAGTTGTGATTGGGGGAGCGCTGCTTGATTTCTTGTTCTAGCTGTGCGAATGCAACTTTACTGATATATTTTCCATTAACAATAGCAACAGCATCTTCTTTTAAAACAGTAGTTACAGCGGTAGTTGTATTGTTATTTGTTGTTGCATTTTCCGGACTATCGCAAGCAGATAAAATAGTAATACTAACAATCACAAAAGGGATTATTTTTTTCATTGATTCGATTCCTTATTGGTTTTCAGAGGGTGTTAGTGCATTGATACCCAGTGCATGAATATCATTTTTCATTAGACCATTTAGTGCCTGGTAGATAAGCTGGTGCCTTTGCACTAGTGATTTTCCAGCAAATATTTCAGCAACAATGGTTACATTATAATGCCCACCCCCTTTTTTTGCTCCAGCATGGCCTGCGTGAGCCGCACTATCATCAATTAATTCAATGGATTCTGGTTTAAGGGCGTCGGTTAATTTTTGTTTAATAAGTTCAGCTGTCATTGTGGGAATACTTGTTTAAAGGGTTTTACAGAAACAGTAGCATAGACGCCTGCTTCTAGATAAGGATCAACGTTAGCCCATTGCTGGGCTGCATTCAGATTGGCAAATTCAGCAATGACCAGGCTTCCGGTAAATCCAGCTTCAGCGGGGCTATTACTGTCTATGGCAGGGTGAGGGCCGGCAATAATTAATCTACCTGCATCTTGCAGTATTTGTAGACGTTGTATGTGGGCAGGGCGAGCTGATTTTCTTTTTTCAAGGCTATCAGTAATATCTTCACTCAAGATGGCATATAACAATATTTTATTCCTCTGCGGTAGGGATGTATCTATAAATAAAAATCAGTTGAACTAAAATAAAAATAACCATTAAGCCTGGGACACCAAATGTTTTAAAGGTAACCCAGTCATTGGTATTATAGTTTTGCATGACATAGATGTTAATGAAGCCGACACTAATAAAAAAACCAGCCCACATTAAATTTAATTTTTTCCAGACTAAGGAGGGTAGTTCAAGACTGGCTCCCATCATGCGTTCAACAAAGGTTTTTTTGCCTATAAACTGGCTGCCCAGAAAGGCAATGCCAAATAACCATTCAATGATAGTGAGTTTCCATTTGATGAATTGTTCATCTTGTAAATATAAGGTAGCACCGCCCATAACTAGAATGAGTCCTAATGTTATCCATTGCATGGTTTCAACTTTTTTGTATTTGAACCAGGTAAAAGTAACTTGAATAATAGTAGCAACAATAACGACAGCCGTTGCTATATAAATGTCATAAAGTTTAAAAGTAATGAAAAATAAAATAACAGGGACAAAATCTAAGAGTTGTTTCATAGGTTCTCTATTTTTTTAACAGAAATTAGCAACTTTGTTCAAGTAAAGAAATCTATTCTTGATATAAGGTCAGATCGTTGATTTTGCAAGAGTTGGGTGTTTTCTTGAATGTAAAGATTAAGTGCTCGAGAGTTACGCAAATCAGTCGATGTGTTTTGTTGCTTTTTTATATCAGAACTAAGCGTTTCTATATCAGAAATTGTCGCTGGTCGAGAGGAGAGGGCAACAATAGTAATTTCATTTTCTGAATTGGCTGTTTTAAGATTACTGGAATGTTGTGAGTTTTTTTTCGCTCTGAAGTTTTCATTAGCGAGAATAAAGCTAAGCGAGGAACTATGGATTTCCATGCGTCTATAATTCTAATAATTCAGGATTTGATAATATTTAATTATACTAGTACTTTCTGCTAGAATGTTCTTTTTTTGGAGTTTTGATGGATAAGAAAGAACAAACCGAGATTGAAGCCGCAGCTTTCAGAAGATTGCTTTCTCATTTACAGAATAATTCAGATGTGCAGAATATAGATTTGATGATTTTGTCCGGTTTTTGTAGAAATTGTCTAGCTAAATGGCTGACGGCATCAGCAGCAGAACGCGATATAGCGCTTGACTACGAAGAGGGACGGCAACATGTTTACGGTATGCCTTATCAGCAGTGGAAAGAAAAATATCAACAAGAAGCAACGCCCGAGCAGTTAGCGGCCTACGAAGAAAGGCAGAAAAAAAGAGCTTAGCGAGGATATAATTAAATTCTCGCACCTTAGGAACGTGCACGAAATAACTTCGACAACTAACTTGTCTTTTTATCCGTCTTCTGCGTTACAGAAACAGTTGCATAGCTTGCTATGCGC
>CAZDMC010000270.1:0-3414 GCA_964506335.1 uncultured Methylomarinum sp.
GAACCTGTTCAAGATCTACTGCACCACTGCCAGTTGTGCTTGGGCGATGCTCGAAATCCTTATTTACTCCGTGTAAACTCCGGTTTCTGTGCTTCGTCCGCACACAACTGACAGCGGTTCTCGCAACGATCTCGAACAGGTTCTTAGAAGACAAGAAAATATTTCGTCAGCGCAAAAAAAACCTCGCTAAAAAGCGAGGTTTTTTTAACAAACAGCTGTTTGTTTATATATTACTGAGCTTGAACTTGAGCAGCTTGTAGACCTTTAGGTCCTTTTTCTACTTCATAAACTACAGTTTGGCCTTCGGCCAATGTTTTGAATCCGTCGCCAGTAATTGCTCTGAAATGAACAAAAACATCATCACCACCGTCTTCGGGGGAAATAAAGCCAAAACCTTTAGATTCGTTAAACCATTTAACAGTACCAGTTGCCATTTTTGAAATCCTCAAAATGTAATAATTAAAAATAAAGCGTGCAGATGACATGATAAGGATTCAGAGAGGAGCCAATTACAGGGTGTTCTTAGAAAACCAGCTTGAGCCAACGCAAGCAATGGATACTATAGCTCACTAACAAAAAAAATGCTTGTTTTTTTATTAAAAAATCAATATTTATAAGGTTTTTTTCTATTCTCATAAAAAAAATGCTAAACGATTAAGCTCAGTTTCTAGTTTTATCAGTATTTCTTTGGCATTTTTAAGCTCATTTTTATTTACAGTGAAGCGGGCACCATTACTCAGCAACTTCCAGCGCATTAACAAGGTTTTTAATCTTATCTGTCCACTTACGGTAAAGTGCCAAGCTTCAATTATTTGCTGATATCCTTCGGGTTCTATTGGGATTAATGTTGCTGATAGTGCTAACAAGTCTTTAATGACGCGGTCTATGACATCCATTTGCTCAAAAACCCATTGATAGACCTGTTTTGCATTGATTTTTTCTATTGGTGTCAGCTCATTATCTGAAACTATTTTGAGACACTGGATCAGTTCGCTACTGCTAAAACGGACGGCTATTTCATAGAATGCAGCGCCTTCCATATCATATAACTGATCTGCTTTATATTGGGTGACGGGTTTGGAAACTGTAGTTAATACAGCTGTTTCTGAGATGGTCTTTGAAATTAATGGCGGATAGTAAACTTTACTTGAGTCCTCATCAATAATTTTTATTGCCCTATATAAATAGCCGGTAGATTGTGTCTTATGACCGGCAATACCCATATTAAGCATAGCAGGGTAGGGCAGGTCTCTAAACAGCGCCAAGGTATAGGCCACGGCACCCGCCATGGCAACTTTTCCTATCCCGGTTATTGTTAATATTATTTGACCTGCTTTATAGATAGCAAATGGGTGAATGCTCTGCTTTTGTTTTAGACCATAAAATTGAATCAGTGGCTTGGCTTCACACGCTAATGCAACAAAAATAAAAATTTGAGGACTAGTCCCGTGCAGCGGTTCTATTGGTGTCAATTATTTGAATTTTCTACAATAGCAGTTTGTTTTGCTGAAACTTGACTTCCCTTATTAGGCACTGGTTTTTTAGAAAACCCAGTTTTGCTGCCTTGATATTTATTTCTGCGAGGCGGTTTTTTTTCGGGTTGTTTAATATCCTTTGCAATAATATCGTCAGTAATGGCCTGCACTTCAATTTTTTCACCAATAAAGTCTTCAATATCCGGCATGGAATAGGCGTATTGTTCGCAAATAAAACTAAATGCCACTCCACTGGCACCAAATCGAGCAGTTCTACCAATGCGATGCACATAATCCTCAACATCTTGAGGTAAATCATAATTTATAATATGAGATACTTCTGGGATATGTAATCCCCGTGCTGCTACATCCGTAGCTATCATCAGTTTCACTTTATTTTCCTGAAAATCATTTAGTAGCCTCTGGCGTTTTTCCTGTGGCACATCACCGCTTAATACCGCCACTTTGTATTCATTAGCGACGAGATAGGATTCAAGTTGTTCTGCACATCGTTTAGTATTGACAAAGACAATACATCGTTGCGGTTGATGTTTTTTTAACAGACCAAAAAGTAAGGGCACTTTTTGGTCATTAGCAGGGCAAAAAGCACTTTGAGTGATGGCTTTTGAAGTGACTTCTTCTGTTTCGATTTTGACTAACACAGGATTGTTCATGTGTTCATAAGCCAACTCGGTGACTTTATAGGACAAAGTAGCCGAAAACAGTAAATTAAGTCGCTTTTCAGCAGGCGGCATACGTCGTAACAAAAAACGGATGTCCTTAATAAAACCCAGATCAAACATTCTGTCCGCTTCATCTAATACAGAAACTTGAATATTATTAAGGTTAAGCGCATTTTGTCTGTAAAAATCAATAATTCGTCCAGGCGTACCGATTACAATATCTACATTAGCCTTAAGGGAATCTAATTGTTTTTTATAATCAGTACCCCCATAAATCAAGGCATATTTTAAATTGAGTTGCTTGCCTAGCAGTAATGCATCTTTATGAATTTGAATGGCCAGTTCTCGGGTAGGTGCCAAAATTAAAGCTCTGGGATTTCTAATTTTTTCACTTTCATCGTTAATTAAATGCTGAAAGGTAGCCAATAAAAAGGCCGCTGTTTTGCCTGTGCCCGTTTGTGCTTGCCCGGCAATATCTTTACCCCGCAGAGAAAGTGGCAAGGTTTTATCTTGAATAGGCGTGCATTCAATAAAATCAGCATTTTTTAAGCTTTTGATGATAACGTCAGATAATTCAAGATTGCTGAAGCGAGTTTTGGTTAAATGTGTTTCTTTCATCCGCCATAGGATAACGTATATATTCCGCGCGGTCACGGATGCGGTTTTCTATTGCCTGGTTTTTGCTAATAGATTTGCATTACTGAAATACTTGTATAGCGCGTCTTGCACCTATTTCAGCGTCTTGCTACCGACAAAAACAGTACACTATAAACTCCGCATCAGTGGCTGCGCAAAGTATAAGTCCAATTCTTTGAAATTGATTGACAAAAGAGTACAATCAATTCTATAGTTCACTTTTACAAATTTTGGAGAATAAAGTGAGTGATACCGTCCTTCATGTAACGGATGCGGATTTTAATGAAACTGTTATTAAGTCTGATACCCCGGTTTTAGTTGATTATTGGGCTGAATGGTGTGGACCTTGCAAAATGATAGCACCTGTTCTGGATGAAATTGCGACAGAATATGCAGGTAAGTTATCAGTTGCTAAATTAAATATTGATGACAATCCTGCAACACCGCAAAGTTATGGTGTCCGTGGAATACCTACATTGATGATTTTTAAGGAAGGTGAGGTTGAAGCCACTAAAGTAGGTGCTTTAAGTAAATCCCAATTAGCTGAATTTATCGACAGCAATCTCTAGGAGGCTGTCCGAGAACAAAGGCTTTTGAAAATAAAACCCATATATAGTGGT
>CAZDMC010000271.1:0-266 GCA_964506335.1 uncultured Methylomarinum sp.
GAATGGCTTCGCCAGGGGGGGCGACACATTTTTCATTATAAGTAAGATAAAGATGTCCCCAGGACAAAATCATATCTTCCATTTCGGCACCCATAGATGCAGGTAAAATAATATCGGCATAAGCTGCGGTATCAGAGATGAAATGCTCAGCGGATACCATAAACAAGTCTTCACGCATAAGCCCTCGTATAATTTTATCTGTTTCTGGGGCTTGTGTTACTGGATTGGTATTCCAGCACATCATTGATTTAATCGGCGTATCCAGC
>CAZDMC010000271.1:297-3388 GCA_964506335.1 uncultured Methylomarinum sp.
TTGAAGGTTGTTTACTACAGGCGTGCCTTCAGGGATTAAATCCGGGCGACTAATGATATCAAATTTATACGGGTGTTCCCATACTGGAAATTGTAAAGCGCCACCACCGACATGACGCCAGGCTCCGATTAATGCAGGTAAACAGGTGACTGCTCGAATAGCTTGTCCACCGCCATAGCTTCTTTCTAATGCCACGCCCAGACGAATGGCAGCGGGTGGGCTAGTGGCATATTCTCTGGCAAATTGTCGAATATCTGCCGCTGGAATTCCGGTTATTTTTTCAGCCCATTCAGCGGTTCTACTTTTAGCACGTTCGGCTAAATCAGTAAAACCAACAGTGTAATTATCAATATAATCCTGATCCACTAAATCTTCTTCAATCAGGGTATGAATCATCGCCATAGCTAATGCGCCATCTGTCCCAGGTTTTGGGGCAATGTGCCAATCCGCTTCTTTCGCTGTTTTTGAAGCATAAGAGTCAATAACAATAACTTTCGCCCCTTTTTTTTGTGCCTGTTTAACAATATGCCAATGATGCAGATTGGTGCTGACCGAATTACAGGCCCAGAGCACAATATATTTGGCATGAATAAAACTTTCAGGATCAACTCCGGCGGTGGGCCCCACTGTCAACAGCCAGGCAGTACATGATCCTTCTCCACAAAAAGTACGTTCAGTCACCGTTGCACCCATACGGTTAAAAAAAGCATCACCGCCATTTAAGCCATGCACTAAGCCTTGATTTCCCAGATAACTATTGGGCATAATGGCATGTGGGCCATATTCTGCAATAATGGCTTTCCATCGCGTTGTTATCTCGGTCAGCGCTTCGTCCCAACTAATTCTTTTGAACTGTTTACTGCCTTTTTGACCGGTTCTGCGTAATGGATATAAAAGCCGGTCTGGATGATAGTGGCGCTTTTCATAATCATTTAATTTGACGCAAAGTCCACCTCGGGTCATGGGGTGATCCGGGTTTCCTTTAACGCCGATCAATTTTCTCTCTTTAACTTCAAACACCATAGCGCAAGTGTCAGGGCAATCATGGGGACAGCCACCATGATGAGTTGTTATGGATGCAGACATTTTTATTTTCCTTCGGCATTTTGATTGCGTATTTATAGTACACTTCTCAATGAGAATAAAGTAGAAATATTAGACGAATTATTTTGTCTGACCGAGAATGTAAATTTTATTGCTTTGTTGCTATAGAAACCGAAATATAGGCCATATAACAAGTTTTCAGTTAAAATAAGCCATTGATTAATCTAGCTCTGATTTTATGAAAGAACACTTACCAACACCTGATTTTGAATCATTTTCCTTTTCAGATGAGATTTTGTCGGCTATCAAGCAGATGAGCTTTGAAAAACCCACAGATATACAGCTTAAAACTATCCCGGCTGTACTTGAAGGCAAGGATGTGTTGGCACGTGCTGATACCGGGTCTGGAAAAACACTGGCTTTTGCACTGCCCTTGTTGGACAAGATGAGTAATGAAAATATCTATGCCCAGATAGGGCGTTGCAAGCGATTTAATGCTGTCGATAGAGTAGCCAGTAATTGTGTGCAAGTGTTGGTGCTTGTACCCACGCGTGAGTTAGCTATACAGCTAGCGGAGGTGTTTACACAAATTTCCACAAATATTATGCCAGCCCTAAAGTGCCAGAGTGTTTATGGCGGAGTAAAAATCAATCCACAAATGATGGCATTACGAGGCGGTGCCGATGTTTTGGTTGCCACACCTGGTCGTTTACTTGATTTAGTCGCTCAGAATGCAATCAAATTTAATCAAATAAAAGCACTGGTTATTGATGAAGTTGATCGTTTGATGAAAGGTGACTTTTTGGAAGAAATTGAAAAAATCAGCAAATTACTACCCAATAAACGTCAAAACCTGATGTTTACCGCGACTTTTCCAGAAAGCATTAGCCATCTAGTGCGTGAGGTGATGAATGAACCCGAAATTATTAATATGGATGAGTTTATTGATGAGCTAGAGATTGAACAACGTGTTATTACTGTAAACCATCATCAAAAAAATGATTTGTTAGCCTATCTACTGGATGAAAACGACTGGGAACAGGTATTGATTTTTTGCAGTGCCAAACGGACTTGCGATAATCTGCTTAAAAAGCTGGAAAAAAGGAGTATAGCAGCGGTTGCTATGCACAGTAATAAAGAACAGTCACAGCGCATGGCGGCATTGAAAGACTTTAAATCAGGAAAAACACGTATTTTAATTGCCACAGATGTGGCTTCAAGAGGGATTGATATTGAGAAACTTCCCTGTGTTATTAATTATGATCTACCGCGTTCACCCAATGATTATGTGCATAGAATAGGGCGGACAGGCCGCGCAGGACAAAAAGGCCATGTTATTTCTTTAATTGCACACCATGAATTTCAGCATTTTTCAGTGATAGAAAAGCATAACGGGATTAAGTTGATCAGAGAACAACTAGAAGGGTTTGAGATTGATGAAATAGCGCCACCTATACCGCGTAAAAGCCCTAAAAAGAAAAAAACAAGATTAAGCAAAAAGCAAAAACTGAGGCGAGAGGAGGAACAATCTACCAGTCAGCCAAAAAAACCAGGCAACAAGGATAAAGCAGAAAAAACAGAGCCCGCTATCAATGCCCATATTTGGGGAAAATTATAAATCATGGAAGATGTCTCGTGGTTTGGGATGTTGCAGTTTTGTTAGACTCACTTGGATTTTCCATATCTGGAGTAAGTTCCCAAAATAGTCAAATTAATTCAAGTGTCAGTGTTCGAGAACCTTCAATAGTCATGTTATTGACCATAGGTGGCATTAGGTTTTCAAAGGCTAAATTCAGAAAGTAATAGTTAGGGTAGGCAATCTTTCTGCCCACCAAAACTTACTGTGAATGCACCGAACCACTAAAAACCTGTGCATCAGGGGCAATATTGCTTTGTTCTATTTCACCAATATGTGAAAATGTCAGAATTCGATAGTTATCATATATTACCCAAACCTCTTCTGCTCCCCTTGCCAGATAGAGATTAACCTCCTCTGTAATTTCTGTCTTGGAGTTTGAAGGTGAGACTATTTCAATGCATATCTCAG
>CAZDMC010000272.1:0-1178 GCA_964506335.1 uncultured Methylomarinum sp.
GGTCATAAAAGTTAATACTTTTAACCGTTTGACCATCAGCCTCTAACGCTAAAAACCCGTACATAGTAGACCATAAGCCATAGCCATGCATGGGTAGTATGATAGATTCAATTACACCTGCATTTTTGACCAGATAAACTTTAGCAATTTTTGCTTTCTTTTTAATACTGGCAATATCTTGATCACGCCTTAAGATGATATTTTGCGCAGGATCTTTAGCCGCTTTTCGCTGGTCATACAAGACAACATCCAATTCCTCGACATATTCACCTGTTTCAATATTTACCAGTTTTTCTTCAATCTGAGTAGCAAAAGCCTGATTAATGTCGGTATCTTCATCCATTAAACCTGCAGCATCAAGAATATTTTTCTTCATGTCCAGTGCTTTGTTTTCTATCTGTAGTGGTCTTAAAGCAACCGCAGCAAAAGAAACCAGAATGGCACAAATAAAACAGAGCGCAAAGGCAATAGCAATGGTTTTTTCTAAACTATCATTTGCTAACCCCAGTACCTTGGTTTTATAAGCGTCGAATTTTTGATACTGCTCACAATTATCCAAACGTTCTTTTAGTTTTCCATTAGGCATGACGTTTTATCCTTCTTCTAATATTTGCCTGAACGACAAAATAATCAATAACAGGGGCAAACATATTAGCGAATAAAATAGACAACATCATCCCTTCAGGAAAGGCAGGATTAACCACTCGAACCAATATAACCATGACACCAATTAATGCGCCATATACCCACCGCCCAGTATTTGTCATTGCCGCACTCACAGGGTCTGTCGCCATATACACCATACCAAATGCAAAGCCACCTACCGTCAAATGCCAGTAGAAAGGAAAAGCAAACATTGGGTTTGTGTCACTACCGATGATATTAAACAATAGCGTAGTAGCTACCATGCCACCAAAAACACCCCCCATAATTCTATAAGAACCAATCTTGGTATATAACAGGAAAGCGGCTCCCAGCAATATTGCAAGGGTTGATGTTTCACCAATTGAACCTGGCATAAAACCCAGAAAGGTTTGAAGCCAGCCATAACCGGCCGCATGAACAGCATCCAGACCACCCTGGGCAGCTAGACCTAAAGGTGTCGCCATAGTGTAACCATCTACACCCACCCATACTGAATCACCTGAAATAGCGGCTGGATAGGCAAAAAATAGAAA
>CAZDMC010000272.1:1278-3365 GCA_964506335.1 uncultured Methylomarinum sp.
TTCCACGGACTATAACCAAATAGTGACATGGGAATACTGCGCCAGCTATTAGCTTCATCCACTCCCATAGCCTCCATGGCCAAGTTAGCCTGATAACCAGAGTTGTACATGGCCATCAAAACACAAAATAATGTGGCTATCACAACAAAAGTCATGGTGCGTTTCAGGTCATTGCCATCACGCACATGCGTTGTTCCGCGCGTTACTTCAGACGGGGTATAAATGAAGGTATCTACCATCTCGTAAAGACCGTAGTACCTCTCTAATTTTCCGCCTTTGGTAAAATGCGGCTCTACGCTATCTAAAATGTCTCTAGCCGACATCATCCTTCCTTCTCAATTTTAGTTAAATTTGCTCTAAGTACCGGTGCAAAGTCATGCTTACCCGGGTCAACAAAAGTAAACAAGGACACATCTTCCTCATTTAATTCTAAACAGCCTAGTAACTGAGCCTGATCAGTATCGCCCACCACCATTGCTTTTAATAAAGGTGTTGAAAGAATATCCATTGGCATGACAGATTCAAATACACCAACAGGAACAATCGCTCTATTACTACCATTTTTATCAGTCGTTAAAGGAAATAAACGATTATCTTTACGGCCAACACTGGATGTATAAATATTCATTGCTGAGTACTTGTTTTTCCCAGCAACAATCCAGCCGAATAGCTCTCTGTCTCTACCTTCTTTAAGCACTGAAATCTGGTTGCTATAACAGCCCAAAAAAGCGTTAGCACCAATAGCTTCATGACCAAATAATACAGAACCCGAAATCACTCTATTTTCAACGTCTTCGACTAAACCTGAAACCAGCTCATCTGTATTGGCTCCTACTCGGGTACGTACTAGACAGGGCTTCTTAACACTTGGCCCTGCTAAAGAAATCACTCTTTCTACATTCAACTTACCCGTAGTAAATAAAGCGCCAATGGCTATCACAGCTTGATAGTCAATATGCCATACCTGTTTTTCACTATTGACCGCGTCAATAAGATGAATATGTGTGCTGGGTAATCCTGCAGGATGCGGGCCAGAAAATTCTGCTGTCTGAGTTGACTCATTGGCTTCAATATCAGCACCAGTTGCCTTACAAAGATAGGTTTTACCTGCTGTCAAATTGGCAACAACGGTAAGTCCATTTGCAAAATCTGCAGCTCTTTCTTTAATAATTAGCGCTGGATCAGCCGCTAGCGGTCTAGTATCAATGGCAGTAATAAAAATCGAACCAGGCGCATCTTCAGTAGTAGGGATTTTTCCATAGGGTCTTGTTAGAAAAGAAGTCCATAAACCCGAAGCCAACAGGTTTTTCTTTATCACATCAGGCTTTAGCGTAGCCAGCTCTTTTTTATCAAACTTTTTGAATGCTTCCTGATCAATCCCTTTAAGCTCAATAACCACTGACTGCAAAACACGTTTTGCTCCGCGATTAATTTCTTTAACAACACCTGCACCCGGCGAGGTAAAGTTAACATCCTCGTTCTGTTTATCTATAAAAAGAACCTGGCCTAATTTAACGGTGTCACCCACTGTGACCATCATCTTAGGTTTTAGTCCTACATAATCATTCCCCAAAATGGCAACAGACTTAACTTTGTTACCTTCTTCAATGACCTGATCAGGCGCACCGGTAATGGGAAGATCCAAACCTTCTTTAATTTTAAATTGCATAGTTGAAGCCTGTTCTCCAGACAAGTTACAGCAAATCCCCCCTTAGCAAAGCAAGAGGCACTTTATGACAAAAACCTTTTTATTACACCATAAAAATACTTTTATCTCAATAGTTGTAATGGATTTCTGGCATTGACTTTTTATCCTTTTTTTTGCAACAACCAAGCAGGACAATTAGAAAATCAGCCCGCTGTAGTTAAATCTCTCCACCGCTTATTTTACCCTTCATGCAGCACTTGCAAAAAATCCACACCCTCAATTAGCCAGGGTGGTATTGGGTTAACCATGTCATCATACTAATCCACAAATTGAGAACCCTTGCCTGGGAAAATTTTTCTCTGAGGATCTACACCCCCAGATGGCCGCAATGTCATTCGTTTAAATATAAAAAAAGACAAATATTTAATAACTCATTGAA
>CAZDMC010000273.1:0-3360 GCA_964506335.1 uncultured Methylomarinum sp.
GGCTTATGCACAAGTGTAAGCGGTCAACTGATTTATCTAGGTTTAAGGTTCAATTTTTTTTAGGAATGGGAATTGGATAAAAATTATTTGGGTTGGAAAGCAAAACTACAGTTAGGCTTTGTTAAAGGTGACAATAAAACGATACTGGCAAAACGTAAGCATTATGGTCCATTAACGGTACAACGGCCTTTTTATCCCGAAGGCGATTTATGCCATGTTTATTTGTTGCATCCACCTGGGGGTGTTGTTGCGGGTGATCAGTTATTGATAGATGTGCAGGTGGATAATGAAGCTAGCGCATTAATTACCACACCCGGTGCAGGAAAAATCTATCGGAGTGCAGGTAAACAAGCTGTTCAGAAAGTTTCTTTAACAATCAGGGAAGATGCTGTTCTGGAATGGTTACCCCAGGAAACTATCGTTTTTGAAGGCGCTCGACTACTTTCAGATGTTCAGCTCGAACTGGCAACTAATGCCCGGTTTATTGCCTGGGAGATAATGGTTTTAGGGCGGCCTGCAGCAGGTGAGGGTTTTCAACAAGGAGAAGCTTTTTTAAACTGGAAAATTTTTCGTAATGGAAAACCGCTATTTTTAGAAAAAATACATTTAGATAAAGATGCTTTTTTAGCGCGCTGGGGTCTTAATGGCTGTTCATGCTGTGGTTCTTTATTTGCAGTTGGTGCTAGCAATGCTAATTTAGAAGCAGTGAGAGAATTGATCGGTGATGCCTCGCAGCAGGGTGTAACATTAATAGAAGATTTATTGATTTGTCGGGCAAGTGCTGATAAATCGGCAGCTATTCGTAATTTTTTTGAAAATGTGCGATCAATCATCCGCAAAGATATAGTGCGGCAAGAACCTTATAGGCCGCGAATTTGGGCAACCTAAAATCCTGATAGATAGGTAAATTATGCAACTCTCCCCACGTGAAAAAGACAAATTATTGATTTTTACTGCTGGTTTACTGGCAGAAAGACGTAAGGCACGAGGTCTAAAATTAAATTACCCTGAAGCCATTGCTTTTATTTCAGCAGCGGTCATGGAAGGCGCGCGTGATGGACAAACAGTTGCCGAATTAATGGAATATGGACGAACCCTACTCAATCGTGTAGATGTGATGGATGGAATATGCGAAATGTTACACGATGTTCAGGTAGAAGCCACTTTCCCCGATGGTACCAAATTGGTGACCATTCATAACCCCATTGAATAAAGGTGTGACCATGATTCCAGGTGAAATTTTAGTGGCTGCAGGCGAGATCGAATTAAATGCGGGTCTTGTTGCAATATCGGTGGTGGTTGCCAATACCGGTGATCGTCCTATCCAGGTCGGTTCTCATTATCACTTTTACGAAACCAATCCTGCGCTTAATTTTGATCGTAACAAAACACGGGGGTATCGCCCCGATATTGCAGCAGGCACCGCAATACGTTTTGAACCCGGTCAAGAACGTGAAATTCAATTAGTGCCTTATACAGGCTTACGTCGTGTTTATGGTTTTCGTCAGGAAATCATGGGGGATCTAAACACGGAGTCGGAGGGTTAAGAATGAGTAAAATTAGTCGTCAGGCTTATGCCGAAATGTTTGGGCCAACCGTGGGTGATCGAGTACGTCTGGCAGATAGTGAATTATTTCTTGAGGTGGAAGAAGACCGTACAGTTTACGGTGATGAAGTCAAATTTGGTGGCGGCAAGGTCATTCGTGATGGCATGGGACAAAGCCAGTGTGACTCAAGCATGTCCATGGACTTAGTGATTACCAATGCATTAATTGTTGATCATTGGGGCATTATTAAAGCCGATGTAGGTATTAAAGACGGGCGCATTGCTATAATTGGTAAAGCAGGTAATCCTGATACTCAACAAGGGGTCAATATTATTATTGGGCCGGGTACAGAAATTATTGCCGGTGAAGGTAAAATTCTCACTGCTGGCGGTATTGACGCACATATTCATTTTATTTGTCCGCAACAAATTGAAGAAGCCTTAATGTCGGGTGTAACTACCATGCTAGGGGGGGGGACAGGGCCTGCAACAGGGACTAATGCAACCACTTGCACGCCAGGGCCCTGGAATTTGCATCGAATGTTGCAATCCCTGGATACATTTCCAATGAATTTTGGTTTGATGGGAAAAGGTAACAGCAGTCTGCCAGGTGCATTAGAAGAACAGGTCAGAGCCGGTGCAATGGGTTTGAAATTGCATGAAGACTGGGGCACCACGCCAGCGGCTATTGATAATTGCCTGTCGGTCGCTGAGCAATACGATGTACAAGTGGCAATTCATACCGATACCTTAAATGAATCGGGGTTTGTCGAAGATACCTTAGCTGCTTTTAAAGACCGTACCATTCATACTTATCATACCGAAGGTGCAGGAGGGGGACATGCGCCTGATATTATCAAAGCCTGTGGTCTTGCCAATGTACTGCCTTCTTCAACCAACCCAACTCGCCCCTATACGATAAATACGGTTGATGAACATTTAGATATGCTAATGGTATGTCATCATCTTGATCCCAACATTGCAGAAGATGTTGCTTTTGCAGAATCACGGATTCGCAGAGAAACCATTGCCGCTGAAGATATTTTGCATGATTTGGGGGCATTCTCAATGATTGCATCTGATTCTCAAGCCATGGGGCGAGTTGGCGAAGTGATTATTCGCACCTGGCAAACGGCACATAAAATGAAAGTGCAGCGAGGTAGTCTGGCAGAAGATTCAAGTCAGAACGATAATTTCAGAATTAAACGCTATATTGCAAAATACACCATTAATCCGGCCATTAGTCATGGTATTTCTCATGAAGTAGGGTCTATTGAAAAAGGTAAACTGGCTGATCTGGTGTTGTGGGATCCAGCTTTTTTTGGGGTGAAGCCCAGTCTTATTTTGAAAGGCGGAATGATTGCAGCAGCACCTATGGGTGATCCCAATGCCTCAATTCCTACTCCGCAACCAGTGCATTATCGCCCAATGTTTGGGTCTTATGGCCATGCTTGTTATGCCACTTCTATGCTGTTTTTACCAAAAGTGGCTATGGAAGATGATCTTCCCGCACAGCTTAAATTAAACTCAAAAATAGGTATTGTTTCCAATACCCGAAATATTGGCAAAAAAGATATGCTGCATAATAATTACCAGCCCAATATTGAAGTAGACCCACAACTGTATACAGTGAAAGCAGATGGTGTTTTATTGACTTGTGAACCCGCTGAAAGTTTGCCATTTTCCCAACGCTATTTTTTATTTTAAGGATGATTAAACTAACTGAAATAGCATCATCAGACTCGGTAATTGATGATACTTTAACAATACCCTTTGATTTGCGTCAGAAAAGCCGGTTTTCTGCTACTACCGAT
>CAZDMC010000274.1:0-3357 GCA_964506335.1 uncultured Methylomarinum sp.
GGATGAAATATTTTTATTACTCACATTTCTGCTAGAGCATGTTGTCATTGTTTTAACAAAGTGTCTGTTTTTAAACTTTTTGCAACAATAGCTAACCAAGGTTGTTGCTCGCGAGGTTTTCCTTCTGGGCGATAATAATGGTGTAGTATTTTAAACCCCGCCTGTTTAAAGTGGGATTTGTTGCTTTCAAATTCCATATAATAACCATAGCGTTCCCCTTGCCATCCTTCAGCACTACCCCTTGGATTTGAAGTAAATAAAATACCTTCAGGACGTAACGCCTGATGCAAGTCATTTAATATTCGAGGGAGTTCCTGGCTGGGCACATGGAACAAGGCAGCATTGGCAAAAATGCCATCAAAACTATTTGTTTCCAGTTTAAGTGTTAAGAACTGCTGATGTAGGGTTTTGCATCCACTGTGTTGATTGGCCAATTGGCAAAAGGCTTTGCTGCCATCAAGTCCGATAGGATTGTGACCTAAAGACTTAAAGGTGATTAAGTCTCTCCCAGGGCCGCAACCTAAATCCAAAATATCCAGTGTTTTGTTTCTGGGCAACGCAACCAAGAAGGATTCTATATTTTGGCTGACATCGTGATCTTGGGTTCCTAGCCAGAAAGATTCGGCATTATTGTCATAATGCCCTATGGTATGGTTTTCTATTTCTTCCAGGTCACTTGCAGTGTATTTATTTAGCATGACGACTCAATCCTTGGCAAAAACATACCCCTGAGCGCTGTAGTATTTGATCATCGGCACCGCTTACTAAACACTATCCATAAATTTTTTTATAGAACACATTTGTTGTTGACACAGAGGAGTACAGATAAATTTTATTAATCTGCGCTCTCACTGGCTTTCAAAGAGCGAAGAAACAACCCCAGTCCTCCCATAGATAAAACCAAAATTGATATTAAATCGAAAGCACTCATAGCAATAAAACTAAAGCGTATTGATGCAATTACGCCAAAAATAAGTGCTGCAATTGATCCAATAGTCAGTATCCAGCCCAATAGATTTTTACTATGGTAAAAAATTATCACCACACCGAATATAAAAGGGAACATGATTGTTCCTCCGGTGATGGCATAATTCATTCCGTAACCAGAAAAATTATATAAACGCGCGCCCATACCAAAACTTGAGGTGACTACAATAGAATTTAACAACAAGTAAAACCCTACGCACATCATCAGCAAACCGATAAAAAAATGGCCGATGCCCCCTGATGTTCCACCTGCACCTTTCAACAGTTTTTCCTCTTCAAATACTTAATTCAAGCAAGCAAACCGACAAAAGTGAAACCAATGCCAATATAGATAGCCGCTTCAATTGAACCAATAGCCACATTACATTGCTCTCCTACCTCTTCTGCCACATTGATTTTAGGTAATAAAATATGACGTAATATGATAGATAATAAAGTTTGCGATATAAAAATCAGCACGGCCATTATCACCCATGCTAATACCGAATACAGTAATACCACAGGATCATAGATCACAATACCAGAAGTGGCTGTTAGCGCTAAAGCAATCCCTATGCGATAACCTGAAAAACGAATAGCCACGGCAATATTCCCATCTTTAATTTCACCTTGCAATGTTTTACCAATATCTTTATGGCGGTGATTAAAAACAGCATTACGATAAAGCGTGGCTAATAATAGAATGATTTGTGAGAGTAAGAAAATACCGACCACAACAGCAAGCCCTAAGAAGGTTGAACCATCCACCCATGACATGGCTGCCCGGATAATTATAGCGGTAGCAATTAAGTTAAACGCATCCACCACACCGGCCGCAACATTACCGTTCATAATTTCATCGTGGATGGATATTTGGCGCAAGCCAACCTTATCAAAAATAATGCGGGTTAAACTCATAAAAATCATGGCGGCTACGCCGTAACCGACCATTAAGGTGATTTCTTCTACATAGCTTGTACCCGCATCACCTGCCACCACCCCCATCATCAGTACAGCAACTGCCACAATAGCACCTGCTAATGCAATCCCTGCGGCAAAGTTATCATGCTTTGCCAATAACTCACTTAAAGAAATACCTGCAATACTTGAGCCCAGTATTCTTAATGCTGCCATAAAACCCATAAGAATAACAAAGTCAATCGCATAATAGGCCAATGCCGCATCACTCAGCATAATCATTTGTGTTAAATTTTCCATCGTTTTAAACCTTGTGTTGTATTGTTATTTACCGCGACGACCACCAAAACTGCGGCGACTACTACTGCGTGAACTACTGCCAAAAAAACTAGAACTTCGTTTAGACGAAGTATTATTGGTACTGGATGCTTTATTACCGCCAAAAAAACTGGAGTTACGTTTGCCTGTTGTTTTATCGGCATGTCGACCACCACGCTTATCAGTGTAATTGCTCGATTGTGTTGCTCTCTGTCGACTATAACTACTGACCCGTTGTCGCCCTTTTACAGAACCATATTGCTTTTTAGGTTTTGTCGCCGGCTTAATCCCACTATTACGCATCTGGGTATCTCGCTGAGACGTCTGGCTGCGGTCATAACGACTCCCATAAGAGCTTCTACCATAATCATTATAATAGGAGTAATGTGGTCGCCTATTCCAACTATTATAGTAAATGGGGCTGGTATTATAATAAGCTCCGCCAAACATACTTCTAAAAAAAGCATACTGTCCATACCAATGCCAAAGAGAACGTCCCGAATTATCTTGTCGATATTCACCATAGCTAGGGTTACCTACTAAATAACTACCGGGTGTAATGGCCTCACCTCGTGCATTGGCTGCTTGACTGTCTTTAGGAATGCTCACCGTATCCAATTGCCCATCAGACAACTCGGCCATGGTGTTGATTAAATCAATCAATGCATCATTGAATACTATAGGGTCAGCTCCCAGATCAATAGACATGAGAGATTCACTGGCTTGCTGAAATTGTTGTTTATTTTCTGGATTACGATTAACTTTATTTAATCGCCGCAACAGCCCTTGATACAAAGCCCCTTTTTCTGTTGCATCCCTAGCCATTGCTTCTGCAATAGGTCTATAATCAGGTTTTATTGCCGCTAATTTATTGGCATAAATCTCAACAACTTTAGCATTGGTAAGCTCTCCATAATAAAGTTTATCCTTTAGCGTCGATAAATTCTTTTCAACCTGTGAATAATTATGCTGAACTTGTTCTGCATAATCATTACTACATGCACTTAATATAATGAACAAACACAATGCAAAAGAAAGCTTTATACACTTTATCTTAAAATAATTAGTAACCATATATTTTCTCTTCTTTAAGTACTCTCTGTTATATCAGCTAATGCTTGTTGAATCTCTTCCGTTGTCGCTTTTTTGTCCTCA
>CAZDMC010000275.1:0-3352 GCA_964506335.1 uncultured Methylomarinum sp.
CGAGCCATTCTTTGTCTTTTTCGCCCAGATTTTCCACAAAATCCGTGCTCAACTGGTTTTTCTAGGATAATGAACCCTAAGGGTCAGGAGAACTAAGTTATGATTGTTGGGATACCACGTGAAATAAAAACCGATGAATATCGTGTGTCAATACTTCCTGTAGGCGTTGAGCTCCTTACTGCTCAAGGTCATCAGGTGTTAATTGAAAAAAATGCGGGGGATGGCAGTGGCTATGAGGATGAACAATATGTTCAAGCAGGCGCCAGCATTATTGAAGATCATCTGGAAATATTTGCTCGCTCGCAAATGATTGTCAAAGTAAAAGAACCGGTTAATGAAGAGTTGAATCTGATGCAATCAGGTCAGGTTATTTTCACTTATTTTCATTTTGCCGCCAATTTACCGTTAACTGAAGCCTGTTTGGCGGCAGGCATTACTGCTGTAGCCTATGAAACACTCACTGACGATAGCGGTAGACTGCCGTTGTTAACACCTATGAGTGAAGTCGCAGGGCGCATGTCTATTCAGGAGGGTGCAAAATATCTGGAAAAACCAATGGAGGGGCGTGGTATTTTACTCAGTGGTGTTCCTGGCGTAGAGCCCGCAAAAGTGACAATTTTGGGCGGTGGTGTAGTGGGTAGCAATGCTGCAAAAATTGCGGCTGGATTAGGTGCAAATGTGGTGATCATGGATGTTAATCTGGATCGTTTACGTTATTTAGATGATATTATGCCAGCCAATGTCCGCACCATATATTCCGAACCCCATGCCATTCATTGGCATTTAACGACCAGTGATTTAATTATCGGTGCGGTATTAATTCCGGGGGAACGCTGTCCGGTTCTGGTTTCACGAGAGATAATCAGAGCCATGCGTAATGGCGCGGTTATTGTTGATGTTGGCGTTGATCAAGGCGGTTGTGTAGAAACTACGCGACCCACAACCCACTCAGAGCCAACATTTATTGTGGATGGTGTGGTGCATTACTGTGTTGCCAATATGCCAGGTGCAGTAGGAAGAACCAGCACTCAGGCCTTGTGCCACGCCACCCAGCCTTATATTTTACGTCTCGCCAATGGCAATGTGCTTGAAATGGCCAAACACGATAAAGGCATTGCTAATGCGATTAATATGGTAGATGGAAAACTGTGTAATGCGGCTATTGCCAGTGCACATGCTATGCAAGGTCAATACGTCCGGCTGAATCCTTGAGGATAAAAAAACCGGTATGGCTGTATCGAATCTTTTGAAAATTAAATTAACTCATTGAGTCAAGTACTTGAATAAGTGCTAAAAATTTCTTTATGGTAGTCAGCAGTCGATACCGGGTTTAAATTTCTTACTATCTCCGTTTGTTAAGACTAAAGCATTGCGCATTAGTTCATTTTGAAAATGTATACTATTTGGGGCGCTATAGGCTTGTGCTCAAAAGGGCAGGCAAGGGGGCTTTTTTGTACCATGATTTTCTCTCCTCGTTTGAATTTGATATTTCATCAAGTCAGCTATGGGTTGAAAGTTTATTTTTTTAGCTTTGAAACTCTTCCCTGGGCTAAATACATAGGATTAATATATTTTAGATAAAGGATTACGAACGCTGTCGCCAAAACTAAAAATGATGCCTTAAAGAGACGTTTGGCGATTAAAACATAGGGATTGTTTAAAAACTTGAAAATGGAATACATTCTTGCAAGCTTTGGGGCAATAAGATTCATCAGCCACACAGCAAAGGTCAATACAATAAGGTAAATAGGAATAAAGCCATTTACTACAAACTCTATGATAGGCAGCCTAAAGTAGTACAGAATCAAGCCAAATATTACAATGACGGGTGTCCAGAGCCATGGAAAAGTTTGCAAGGCTTTACCAAAAACGGATTGAGCAATATTTAATTGCTTAAGATATGCAGGGTCAAGCGCAGGGTTTTCCATCCAGGGCGCAATTTTCTTAAACTGCCATTGTTCTTTATTGATTTTCCTGGTGTCTTTGCTGGGGTTTTTAAATGCGCTTAACTCTTTTTCACTCATCAGGTAGCCATCCAGCATTAAAGAATAAGCTTCAACTTCTGTGAAGGCATCTAAATCAGTGCGAATAAAAGAAAGCTTTTCCTGTACTTCTGGATTGACATGGAATTTAGCCGTGCTGGGATCAGTCACTTCATCTTCTTCTGCCGCAATGTCTAAGTCGCTATTCCAGCTAATTTCTCGAATACTCAGGCCTCTGCGTAAATCCATAAAAGCGATGTTTTTTTTGTTTTTCTCTGCTATTAAATGCAGTAAACCTTCAGTACGAGTACGATCCTGTAAAACACTGCTGACCCGTAAAAGTACAGAAACAGCATCACTGGCTACTTGGTTTTCCATGCCCATTTGTCCAGAAGCATCACTAACAATAAAGTGAGTACAAGAATAGCTTAATAAACTGTCAGTCCCTTGATTATCAAAAACTCCACCATCGACCAGCTGAGGCACAATTTTTTCATCGTGCTGTCTGTCGTAATATAAATTGCTTATGGCTAAGGGGTCGAATAATCCTGGAACACAAGCAGAAGCGGCAACAGCGTGTCCTAAAGGAAAATTTTGTTGTTCCTGCACCATTCTTTGATAACCATTTTCGCCAGTTGCCCGGCGTAAACGAATAGGTTTTTTATCAATTCCAAGTGTTTTATTTGCATCAGAAGTAGGTGGCTCGCCCATCGTTTGGGGTGTGAATTGCCAATTTCGTCCGCTATTTAAGGTGGTGGCATTTAGCACTAGAATAGGAATTTTTGCCTGTCTGTTGCCATTATGTTCTTCAGGATCAAATCCATCGGGATAAAGTTTGTCAGAGTTGAATGGTTGTATTTTTAGTTCCTGCATTTCTACAGGGTTGCTTATATTTTTAAGTACTGATTGATATAAGTATTCATTATAAAGCTCAGCAATACGGTCACTTTGCGAGTAATTCAGATTCTTCATCTGAAAGTTTTTTCTAAAATCGGCCAGAACATTCATACGAATATTCTTTTCTGTTGCTTTTAAAAAACCCACCTCAATGGTTTTAATAATGTCAATGTAATCCTGGTCATTAATATCCGTATCTAATTTTGATTCTAAAAGTTTTTTAAGACGTAGATAATATAAAGCACCAATGATAGAACCACCTGATACGGTAGAAATGACCTGGATTGATTTTAACAGTCCTTGTTCGGCCATTTGCGCCAGAATACCAATATGAAAAAAAGAAGCCCGAAGACCTCCTCCTGAAAGTGCTAAACCTATTTTTTCTGGAGATTGAGCTGCCATAACTTTCCCTCAACTGACAAATGATTGTTATATGATTAATACGCTCTTTTTAAGAGAATTGCAATGGTACT
>CAZDMC010000276.1:0-3324 GCA_964506335.1 uncultured Methylomarinum sp.
TTTTCGCCCAGATTTTCCACAAAATCCGTGCTCAACTGATTTTTCTAGGTTAAAGCTTATTGTATGAAGATTAAAGACACTTTTAAAGTTAAAATGTAATTGTTATTATTGACATCCGATACAACAGTACCCAGTAGATAATTTTTATGAATGAACAGAACCTAGAAGGAAGTGACGAAGTCATTTGTACTTGTACTGGAACAACAAGAACTAAAGTGATACAGCTGATTAAAAAAGGTGCAAAAGATCTTGATAAAATCGCATCTGCTACCGGTGCATCGACTGGATGTGGTTCTTGCGACGTGGATGTGTTAGATATTTTAGAAGAGTATTTATAACAATGCCATGTCTTGTTTAAAATAACGTTTTAAATTTGGAAATAATAATGTTAAATGTTTTTGTTATATGCACAGGGAATTCCTGTCGCAGTGTTATGGGTGAAGCTTTATTTAATCATTTGGGAAAGGGTCGGATGAAAGCATTTTCTGCCGGAAGTCATCCCATAGGAAGAATTAACAGCGGTGCATTGGCGACATTAAAAAGGCATTATTTACCGGTCGATGGTTATAAAAGCCAGTCCTGGGATGAATTTGCAGATCAGGCTATGGATATTGTTATTACTGTTTGCGATAACGCAGCCGGTGAAACTTGCCCGGTTTATTTGAATAAAGCCGTGCGAGTCCATTGGGGTTTATCGGACCCCGGCCATACAAAAGGCAGTGATGAAGAAATTATTGCAGCTTTTGATCATACTTTTGGCATTTTGCAGCAAAGAATCAATAAAATGCTGGCAATGCCATTAGAAGAAATGTCCCCTGAACAATTAACTTCCCAACTGAATGCACTGGCTAATAAATAGAGATATTTTTAAGCAATTTTAATATGCCTATTTTGTTTAATCGATTCAAGCACCGCATTAATCACCTGGCAATTTTCTTTAGCATCGTCTAAAGATAGCCTCGGTTTTTTGCTATTAAGTACACAATCACTAAAATGCTCAACTTCCAGGCAAAAATGGTTTGCTAGTGCCAAGGTTTCCTGCTTCTGCTGTCCAGCTTCTGTCCACCATGAAATAACCGGCGTTTCGGCTGATTTGGCCCAGACATTATGGCATTTTAAGCCGCCTTTACTGCCGATGACTTCATATTCAGCACGGCGAGCGTGTTCAAAGCCAAAGTCAAAGTGGGCATATTTTCCATCACCAAAATCAATAATGCCATTACAGCTGACATCTGACCCAGTATCAATGTGTTTTGCCATGGCAGAAACTGATAGGGGTGGAGTGCCAAAAAAAGGCAGTCTGGCGGCGTGAATGGCATAGCAACCTATATCCCACATGGCACCACTACCATTTTCTATTGAATCGGCAATGCGATAATGACGAGCCGGTTGCATCATATAAGAGAAACAGGATCTGACTGAACGCACTTCACCTATTATTCCAGAATCAATAATCTCTTTAACGCGTAGATGTTGAGGATGAAAACGATACATAAAGCCTTCCATGACGGTGACATTGTTTTTTTTTGCCGCCGTTGCTATGGTTTCAACATCAGATACTGTTAATGCCATTGGTTTTTCACATAAAACGTGTTTGCCTTTTTCTATGGCGCGTAATGTCCACTTAGCATGTTCGTGAGTCGCTAAAGGAATATAGACCGCCTGTATATTGTCATCTTCAA
Source organism: uncultured Methylomarinum sp. (assembly GCA_964506335.1). GTDB lineage: Bacteria > Pseudomonadota > Gammaproteobacteria > Methylococcales > Methylomonadaceae > QPIN01. The sequence continues at coordinate 1,683 of CAZDMC010000276.1, forward strand.
GCAAGGATTCTGGCTTATCATAAATAGTTACATTTTTCTGCTCAGCTGCATATTGCGCTAAAGTTTCAGCGGCAGCTCCCGGGCGGCGACTGGCTATGGCAATAAGTTCACTGTTTTTTGCGGCTACAATAGCAGGCATTAATTGTTGATTAATACGGGCTGCACCTAAGATTCCCCAGCGTAGTTTTGCATTGTTATTCATAATTATTCCTGACCTAGTGTTGAAACTATTTTAGTAATAGCTCTGGTTAAAATATTTAACTCATTTTCTTCTATTATATAAGGTGGCATCAAATAAATTAAGCGATTAAACGGTCGTATCCAAACACCGGCATCTACAAATTGTGGCTGTAAAGTTTGCAGATTAATCGGATGATACATCTCTACAACGCCGATAGCTCCTAAAACACGCACATCTTTTACCTGAGCAAATTGTTTGCAAGGAGCCAAGCCAGTTTTTAGATGGTTTTCTATTTGTTTAATTCGTTGTTGCCAGGGTGAGTCTAACAGTATTTTTAAACTGGCTAAAGCAGCACTACAGGCAAGTGGGTTAGCCATAAAGGTTGGGCCATGCATAAATAAACCCGGTTCTCCATTACTTATTGTTTGAGCAATTTCGAGATTAGTTAGAGTGGCTGCTAGTGTCATATAACCTCCTGTCAATGCTTTGCCCAGACATAGTATATCGGGTTCAACTGCCGCATGTTGGCAAGCAAATAATTTGCCTGTGCGTCCAAACCCGGTAGCAATTTCATCCAGAATTAATAAAACATCGTATTCATTACAAAGAATTCGGACTTGTTTTAAATAATCGGGGGAATAGAAATTCATTCCTCCGGCTCCTTGTACAATAGGCTCCAAAATAATGGCGGCAATATGCTGATGGTTGCTTTTTAATTGCAAAGCAAGCGGTGCAATATCGGCTGCTGAGCAAGATTGATCAAATGGGCAAGTGGGTGCATCTGCAAAAAATTGCGGTATTAATGAATCAGCAAACAAACTATGCATACCATTGACAGGATCGCTCACAGACATAGCACCAAAAGTATCACCATGATAACCTTGGCGGATAGTCAGTAGTCTATTTTTTTTGGGCTGTTTTTTGGCATACCAGTATTGAATAGCCATTTTCATTGCCACTTCAACAGCAACAGAACCCGAATCAACAAAAAAAACAGTTTGTAAGGATTCAGGGGTGATTTCAATTAATTGAGTGGCAAGGTCTACAGCCGGTTGGTGGGTTAATCCGCCAAACATGATATGAGACATATTCTGTAACTGTTCAGAAATAGCCTGATTTATCAGCGGGTGGTTATAACCATGAATAGCACTCCACCAGGATGACATGCCATCAATTAATTGGCGACCATCAGCCAGTTTGATGTATACGCCTTGAGCAGATTCTACGGGGTACACTGGATTATTGGTATTCATGGCACTATAAGGATGCCATACATATTGCTGGTCGTTTTCCAGGATTTTTGAATAGTTTGTCATTAGGCTGTGGCTAGGAACTGTAATTTAATCCGCTTTAGAGTACATGAAGTAGTGCATTTTCGGTATAATTGCAGAATTAAACTATCTTTGCTTAAAAAATAAGTAAAGTAGCTACCGTATAGGGTGAAAACTGGAGTTGTTAATG
>CAZDMC010000277.1:0-3289 GCA_964506335.1 uncultured Methylomarinum sp.
CAACAGGGTTTACCTCATTTTTCTTGTTTTTTAACATAATTACAACCAATTAAAAAAATGATTAACGACTTCCAGGCCATCGGTTATGCCATTGAGGTTTTAGGTAATGATGATCTCGTCTGTTTACAAGAGGGGAACCCCATAACCGATGGGCCAAAGGTAATATTAGGCGCAGGCACTGGCCTAGGAGAAGCCTTAATGGTGGCACGGGATGGGCAGTATGATGTCATTGCTTCAGAAGGTGGGCATGTAGGCTTTGCCCCCCGAGACAATGATGAAATCGAACTCCTTAAATATCTGATGGTCTGTTATGGCCAAGTAAGCTATGAACGTGTGGTTTCAGGTATTGGTCTAGTCAATATTTATAAATTTCTGAAAGCCTCAGGTCGAGGAACAGAATCCGCTAGTATTGCCGAAGCCATGACAAAATCTGATCCGGCAGCAGTCATTAGCAGCAATGCTTTATCCAAAACAGATAATCTATGTGTAAAAGCACTGGACATGTTTACCACTATCTATGGCCGCCAGGCAGGTTATCTGGGCTTAACCTGTTTAGCCACAAATGGTGTTTATGTGGCCGGTGGAGTTGCTCCTCGCATCATTGACAAGCTTAAAGATGGTAGCTTCATTAAAGCGTTTAATAATAACGATAAAATGGGTTATTTATTAGAAGCCATGCCTGTAAAAGTAATTATTAATGCCAAAGTCGGGCTGATTGGTGCCGCAGTCATGGCAGGAAGAATGTAAATGCTAATGAATTTAGCCCAGCTGTAACAGTATTTATTTTAAAGCAAGCCAAGCTGCTGCTTTAAAGGCTTAAGATAATGACGACTGACAGGGACAGTATTTCCCGATAAAGTAATAATTTCTGCTAAACCGTTATCCAGCATCGACAACTCATCAATTTGCTGAATATTAATCAGAAACTGTCGATGACAATAATATAAAGGTGTCTTGGCTGACAGTGTGCTTAAGGTTAATTCAGTATAAAATTCAGCCTCAGCGCAAACAATATAGATTCCGCGCTGGTCTGATCGCACAAATTCTACATCGTCCGGTTTAATCAGTTTAATGCGGTTATTGAATAGGCACGGAATAAAATCAAGCATCCGTTCTGGATACGAAGGGAATACTGGTTTGCTCTCATCAAGCAATTTCCTGACCCGATCCAGGGTTTGAACAAAGCGTTCTTGCTTAATTGGTTTTTCCAGGTAATCAACCACCTCTTGCTCATAGGCCCTGACTGCAAATTCATTCGGACCACCGGTCACAATAACAGTATGTGGGCGGTGTTCTTCCGGGCCTAAATAATCCAATAGCATAAAGCCATCATGGCCGGGCATAATAATATCTAAAAACATCAAGTCGGGTTGATGTTCACGTAATGCCCGCAACGCGGAAAAAACATCGCTACATTCTGCTACCACCTGAAAATCCGGATGTTTTTTCAATAAAAAACATATATCTTCCCGTGCCAACGGTTCATCATCAATTATTACAACTTTAATCATATTGTTTAATGCGGTAAGGAATTTTAAGTCTAACTATGGTTTTGGTACCGGCTATGCACTCAATAAACAGACCGTAGGTAGCACTTGAATCATAATCATCACACAGATGTTTAATGCGTTTTGAAACATTATCTAAACCGATGCTTGCAGGCTTAGACACTCGATTATTTGCATTTTTGTGATCGATAAACAAACCGGCATTATCACTAATATCAATGTGTATGGATTGTGCATCTACAGAATAGGCATTAATGCTGATTTTACTATCAACCAGCATTTTGGATGCTCCATGCTTTATAGCATTTTCAACCAGGGGTTGAACGATAAAGTTCGGTATGATGACATCAGCCACAGAAGCTTCCATATTCACTACAAAGCTCAGCTTATCCCCAAAACGAGCGGTTTCAATCGCCAGATAATCCTCTAGGTTTGTCAATTCACTAGAAAGCGTAATGAGTTGTTGTTTATCAATGGCACGTCGCATAAAAGCGGCAAGTTTGGTCAGTAACTCGCGAGCCTGTTGTTGATCGCGACGCATAATAACGGTAATTGTATTTAGAGCATTGGCCAGAAAATGAGGTTTGACTTGTGCTTTTAAAGCCTCGTAACGCGATTCATGCAGTAGTTGTTGATGTTCGGTAGCTAACAATTGTTGAGAGACAAAACGTGCTAAATCAATGCCTAATGTTTTATCCATTTTTGGAAAAAAATGTGGCTGTGTTTCAAATAATAAGAGTACCCCTTGCACTTTATTTTCTACTAGTAAGGGTGCCAGTAGCACTGAGTTCAAAGGGCAGCTTTTCCCTCGTACACAGATAAATTTATTTTCATCCCCATCCAGATATAAGGTGCGTTTTTGCTGAATAACCTGTTTGATCAGCTTCATGATATTTTCATCATCCGTTTGATGGTGATCAGAGGCAATGCCATTATAGGCCAGCAGACTCTCGCAACTAGACATGGCGACGGCAGAAATTTGCGTTTCCCTGCGGATAATGCGACAAATTATCTCCGCTGAACGCGAATTAAGACCATACTGTAATGCCTTTGTCATTCTACCCGCCATGCGTAATGCTTGCTTAGAGGAAGAACTGCCAAAGTGCTCATAATCACTTAACACACTAACAAACAGAGCGGCACCTACACTATTGCCGATAATATTGGGTAATAATGTTATCTGAATTAATGCCAGTGCATCGGAAAAAGGTTGTACAGTCAGAAACACTAATCCTTTCATAATTAACTCAGCAAGACAAACGGTAAGCACTGCTATTTTCCAGTTGAATCGTTGTTCCTGATTGTTTTTCAAGTGAAATTGATAGACCAGTCCTGCAATTAAACCAGCCAATGTAGTGCCTGCAAAGCCTGCAATAGCAGTAGAACCTCCTAAGCTGAGACGATAACAACCGGCAGTAAATCCCACTGCCGTACCTAATAAAGGACCGCCCAATAAACCCGCCAAAAAAGCACCAATAGAACGTGAATCAACTTGTGTCCAGACACTATTATTCTCTGCAATGGATACATTAGTGGCAAGAATAGAGCCCATGACTGAAATCAGAGAAAAAATAGCATAAAGCAATAACCAGTCCCGTTTATGCAAAATATTTTTGACTAATATGAGAAAAACGGAAGATTTACTGAAAAAAAAGGCAATAACAAAGATTAAAGCCATTTGCTGTAAAGCACTAAATATCAGTTTTCCGTTGACCCAGTTTGTTATAAAAATTTCAAGTGTAGACAAAATAACCCCAGATTCGTTTGTTACAACAAATTGC
>CAZDMC010000278.1:0-3271 GCA_964506335.1 uncultured Methylomarinum sp.
ATCAGCTTTTCCGCAGTAGACTTTCTATTCTCGGACAGCCTCCTAAGGTTAACAACCAAAACTCTAAATATCTCTGTTTATTTAAAATTAGGCACCATCTGTTTGGATTGTAACAAAGATATAACATGTTCCACACTCTTTTCAAGTGATAATTCATGAGTATCTATTCTTAACTCTGGTTTAATAGGTGCTTGGTAAGGTGAAGATATCCCTGTAAAGTCTTTTATTTCACCCTCCCTTGCTCTTTTGTAAAGCCCCTTTACATCCCTTTGTTCGCAAACTTCTAATGGGCAGTAGCAGTGAATCTCAATAAAATCGCCATGTGGCATTAAACTCCGTGCCATAGCGCGTTCTGCTTTAAAGGGTGAGATAAAGGCAGTTAAAGTAATCACTCCTGCTTCAAGCATTAATTTTGCTATTTCACTGATCCGTCTAATATTCTCTTTTCGATCATCATCACTAAATCCAAGGTCTTTATTTAAGCCATGACGCACATTATCACCATCCAGTACAAAGGTATTTAAACCGAGTTGATACAGTTTTTCTTCTACTGCATGTGCCAATGTTGATTTACCCGAACCGGATAGTCCAGTAAACCAGAGCACAGCAGATTTATGCCGGTTTTTTTCTTCTCTGCGCTCTCTGCTGACTGTGGATTGATGCCAAACTACATTGCTTGATTTTTCATTGAGTTTAGTCATATTTTTTTTGTTATCAGGAACGTCCAAATTAATTAGTTGATTTATTTTTTGTGCATTAGGACTCAAAAATGCAAAAATAGTTTGGTATTAATAGCCGTTGCAAGGCATTATAAAACGTATTGAGCCATAAAAAATAGTGGTAATATATTTTGATACAACTATGCTATTTAGCTAACGCATATATTTATAGGAATATAAATGATTCCAGTTATTCTATCGGGTGGTAGTGGTACCCGACTTTGGCCATTATCTCGCAGTCAACATCCTAAACAATTTTTACCCCTTGTTTCTAATCATTCAATGCTACAGGAAACAGTATTAAGGTTGCAGGGTATTCAAACTGTTCAAGCGCCTATTGGGATATGTAATAAAGACCACCGTTTTATGATGGCTGAACAGTTAAGAGGCATTGATATTGCGCCTGCTGCGATTATTCTAGAGCCTGTCGGTAAAAATACCGCACCTGCTGTGGCATTGGCAGCACTAGCGGCTAAATCTGAAGAGGATATTTTACTGATATTACCCGCTGATCATGTCATTGCAGATATTAAATCATTTCAAACAGCGGTTAAGCAGGCTGAAAACATGGCTGAACAAGGCTATTTGGTTACTTTTGGGATTGTGCCTACTGACGCTGAAACAGGTTATGGCTATATTAAAGCTGGCGAAAAAAATAGCGAAGATGCCTTTGATGTATCGTCTTTTGTTGAAAAACCAGATTTAGAGACTGCAAAAAGATATGTCGATAGTGGTGAATATTTCTGGAACAGCGGTATGTTTGTATTTAAAGCAGGGCGTTATTTAGAAGAACTAGACCGATTTAACCCGAAAATGTTGAGTGCCTGTCGCAAGGCTTATGATTGCGCTGAAATTGATGCGGATTTTGTGCGTTTAGATAAAACCGTCTTTTCTCAGTGTCCTGCTGATTCCATTGACTTTGCAGTTATGGAAAAAACCGATAAAGCGGTTGTGGTTCCTCTGTCAGCACAATGGAATGATGTAGGATCTTGGTCTGCGTTATGGGATGTTGCTGAAAAAGATGACCAGGGCAATGCACTGAATGGTGATGTATTAACCGTAGATACTGAAAATTGTTTTTTACATTCAAGCAGTCGATTAATTACCACAGTGGGTTTGAATAACCTGGTAGTTGTAGAAACAGTCGATGCGGTTATGGTAGCGTCTATAGACCAGGTACAAAATGTAAAGCTCATTGTTGATACATTAAAAAAACAAAATCGTACCGAAGCTGATGTACACCGTAAAGTTTATCGTCCATGGGGATATTATGACCTGGTTGATTGTGGCGAGCGTCACCATACCAAACGCATTGTGGTTAATCCAGGCGCTAAATTATCGTTACAAAAACATCATCACCGCGCTGAACACTGGATTGTGGTTAGAGGCACCGCATTAATAACTAAAGCAGAAGAACAGCTATTATTAACGGAAAATGAGTCAACCTATATTCCCCTGGGTGTTGTCCATTGTCTTGAGAATCCGGGTGTTATACCTTTGGAGATGGTTGAAGTACAAACAGGAAGCTATTTAGGGGAAGATGATATTGTTCGTCTTGATGATAAATATGGCCGAGTATAGTTAATTTAATTTTCTGGTAAAAAATAATGAACCTATTTTATCTGTTTCTTCTGGTGTTTTTTTCTACTTCAAATCGGGCTGAGTCTCTGCCAGATTTAATTGATAAGACAAAAAAATCAATCGTTGCGGTAGGTACTTATATGCCTAAACGCTCGCCTAGTTCTGTGTTTTTAGGAACCGGGTTTGCCATAGCTGATGGGCGATTAATTGTAACAAATGCCCATGTACTACCTAAAAAAATCAACACTAAAAGACTTGAAGTACTGGCTGTTTATTTACGGGAAAATGGTCAGGCAATGAAATATGAAGTCAAGGTCGTTGCTATTGATAAAGAACATGATATTGCCATTTTAAAATTATTATCAGGTTCATTACCCGCTTTAAAACTAGGTAATGAACCAGTCCGGGATGGCCAGTCAATTGCTTTTACCGGATACCCTATAGGCATGGTTCTTGGCCTTTTTCCAGTAACACATAGCGGAATTATTTCGGCCATTAGTCCTGTAGTTATTCCAATGATGAAATCCAGGCAACTTAACAGAAAGTTATTAAAGCGCTTAAGAAATCCTTATCTGATTTACCAATTAGATGCCACCGCATATCCTGGTAATAGTGGTAGTCCTGTCTATACTATTAATAATGGACAGGTCATTGGTATTGTCAACAAGGTCTTTGTAAAAGAAAGTAAAGAAACTATTTTATCTAAACCTAGCGGTATTACTTATGCAATACCCATCAAATATTTAAAAAATTTATTGAAAAAAATAGATTGATTTAGCTGATTTGACGGAAATAGAGTTACACCTTATACTTCGCGCGGTTACGGATGCGGAATTTATAACGTGCTGATTTTTGTCGATAGCAAGGCACTGAAACGGGCGCATAGCAAGCTATGCAACTGTTTCAGCAACGCAGTTATCGGCAAAAATTCAGCCGTTAGAAAACCGCAGTCGTGACCGCGCGAAGTATAG
>CAZDMC010000279.1:0-3227 GCA_964506335.1 uncultured Methylomarinum sp.
AAGACACTTCTTTACGCAAATTCTCTTTGGCTTGCTGAATTTCTTGTTCAATTTGTGCTTTGGCTGCTGCAATCATTTTTTCACCTTCCAGTTTGGCGATTTCTTTTGATTCTTCAACAACGTCATTAGCTCGTTTTTGGGCAAGTGCAATAATATTCGCAGATTCTACTTTGGCTTCTTTAAGATATTTTTTAGATTTTTTCTCAGCCAGTTTAATCTCTTCCTGCCCTTTTTCAGCAGCAGCAAGACCTTCAGCAATTTTCTGTTTACGTTCTTCCAGTGCTCCAATTAGCGGTGGCCACACATACTTCATGGTAAACCATATCAGTAGTGTAAAGGTGATCATTTGACCGATCAGAGTAGCATTGATACTCACGGTTGCTTCCCCTTGTTTTTGTTAAAATGGATAAAAACTAACCCGCCGCTGAAGTCACTGCTGAAAGGAATGGGTTAGCAAATGTAAAGAATAGCGCCATACCGACACCAATCATAGTTACCGCATCTAATAGACCCGCAACAATAAACATTTTAACCTGTAACATAGGCACTAATTCGGGTTGCCGCGCAGCACCTTCCAGGAATTTACCGCCCAGCAAACCAAAACCAATCGCTGTTCCTACCGCACCCATGCCTAAAATAAGACCCACCGCAATGGCTGTTAAACCTTGTACATCTGCAATTAACGCTGCAAGTTCCATAATACCTCCAAAAGTATCGTTATATTTAAAAAGTTAAATCAAGAATTAGTGATCTTCATGTGCCATGCTTAAATAAACAATGGTTAACACCATAAATATAAAAGCTTGTAATACGATGATTAAAAGATGAAAAATCGCCCAGGGAAAACTCAGCAAAGGCTGAATAAATGCAGGCAATAATGCAATAAGAATAAAGATAAGTTCACCGGCATATAAATTGCCGAAAAGTCGAAGCGCCAATGAAATAGGTTTGGCGATTTCTTCCACAATTTTCAATAATAGATTGAATGGCATCAGCCATGGGCCAAAAGGGGTACACGTCAGTTCTTTGGCAAAACCAAAGACCCCTTTGATTTTAATGCTGTAAAATATGATTAATATGAATACGCTAATGGATAATGCAAAGGTGGCATTCAAATCGGTACTGGGCACTATTCTCAAGTATTCAATACCCATTACAGAACCAATCAGCCCTAATAAATCAACGGGAAGCACATCCATTGCATTCCATAATAAAACCCAACAGAAAATAGTTAAACCTAAAGGGGCAATTAGTTTACTTTTACCTTGAAAAGTGTCTTTGACTTGCTGATCAACAAATTCAACCAGCATTTCGGCAATATTCTGAGTTAGCCCTGGTACGTCAGTGGTTGCCTTTTCTGCCGCATTTTTAAAAAACAATATAAACACTGCGCCTAATACGGCTGAAAAAAACAGGGTATCCAAATGCAAAGTCCAAAAACCTTCACCGACTGATAAGGGTGTTAAATGATGGACAATATAACCTGTCGCGCCGCCTTCACTAGACATTTTTTCTCACAATTAAATTTTAAAATCCTGCGCAAATAAAATAAGCGCAAGCCAGAATACGGATAATACGGCTACAAAGCAGGCCATCAAAGGAAAAAACTGCACATTGGGCAATTGAAAGGCTACAGCAAATAGCATACACGTCATCAAGATTTTTCTTGATTCACCACTGTAAAAGGATTGTACAATTTTTTTTGCACTTTGACCGTTAGCCTGTGAAATACGATAGGCAAAATACAGATTAGGTAAAAAAGCGATCAGTCCTCCAAGTAATGAAGAGACGATCCAATTGGCCTTACCAAATATCAAAAAACCCAAACTTACTATAACAATGACTAAAGCTTGCATTAGCAAAATTTTACTAACAGTCGAAATACCCGTTTCTTCTGCCATCGCCTATTCCATTCTAATTAGCTGTGGAATTATAGCTTTCAAGCATTAATTAATCAAGCCCATCTTGTCCAAAGCCACGGCGAAACCGTTCTATATGACACAGCGCTATGTTAGCATAAAATTTTTCTGGAATTATTCGTCATTCTCAAGTAATCAAATACTCGCCGAACATTACGAGCTAATTTTTTGATGGTGGAAAATTAAAATTTAATTACCCACTGCATGCTTCATAGACCCAAATTTAAGCTGTTAACTAGCCTGTGTTACGCATTCCAGCAGCAATTGCATTGATGCTGTTTAAAAGTTCAGGCAACCAGACTTGTTTTTCTTCTTCGGAAGCTCCTTTAGACTTGTAACGTCTTAACAAAGCAATTTGAATATTGTTCAAAGGCACAAGATAGGGGTTACGACGGCTCAGTGAAAGTGCAATACTAGGCGTGTCTGCCATCAGGGTTTCATTGCCACTGATTTCAAGAATGCTTTGTTCAGAACGTTTGTATTCATCTGCGATCATAGTATAAATAGTTTGTGCAATGTCCTGATCCTGTCCTAATAAACTATATTGTGCTCCGATGTCTAAATCTGTTTTGAATAGTGCCATTTGGATATTGCTAATCAATGCTCTAAAGAACGGCCAATTTTGGTACATCTCTTTTAGTTGCGCATCACCATGCTGCTTAGTCCAGTTATCTAAAGCAAAACCCGTTCCTTGCCAAGCTGGAAAGGTTAGACGTGCTTGAGCCCAACCAAAGATCCATGGAATCGCGCGGATAGACGATTTAGATAAATTCCCCTTTTTACGGTGTGATGGACGAGAGCCAATATTCAATAACCCAATCTCAGTTACCGGTGTTGCTTCGTAGAAAAAGTTAAAAAACCCTTCAGTATCATCAGTCAGCTCTCTAAAGCAAGCTTCGCCATCTTTCGCTAGTTGCTGCATGATCTCAAGGTGTTCTGGATTGTCCTCTACCTGGCTTTTAACCAGCCCTATACTAGCTTTCATGAGGCCGGTAACTCCCAGTGAAAGTTCATACATTGCCGTTTCAGAGTTACTGTACTTATAAGACAATACTTCACCTTGTTCAGTGAATTTGATTGAACCACGAACTGTACCTGTCGGTTGCGACAGGATTGCAAAGTGTGTCGGCCCACCACCACGGCCCACGGTTCCTCCTCGTCCATGGAATAGTCGACAATCAATACTATGTGTATCGGCTAGTGCCATGATTTGCTGCTGTGCTAAGTACAGTCCCCAAGCAGAGGATAAGTTTCCGCCATCTTTTGCTGAGTCGGAGTAACCGAGCATGATTTCTTGCTGATTGCCAG
>CAZDMC010000280.1:0-3206 GCA_964506335.1 uncultured Methylomarinum sp.
TTATCCAGTAACTGAAAAGGCCCCTGTTCCCAGTTATAACCTAGACACATGGCTTCATCGACCGATGTTATATCATCGGCTATTTCAGGAATCAGGCTGGCGGCATAGAGCAATGTTTTCGACATGACAGTCCAGGCATATTGACTGTTTTTATCATCCAGTGATAAGAAGGCAGTCAAGCCTTGTTTATGGGCTACTTTTAGACAGTCCAAAACCGGTTTTTCACTTTTGCTATAGGCACCGGTTTTCAAGTCAATCGACTCTTTAACTCGCTTGCCGTCTGTAGTATTTAAACGATAAAAGCCACCTTTACCTTTACGCCCGATATAACCATCGGCAATCATCTGGGTAAATAATTCGGGTATTTGATTAATCTCATAAAAAGCATCACCCTCAGGCAGCTGCTTCATACTTTCCATAATATGAGGGATTAAATCCAGCCCCACTAAATCCAGCAAACCAAAAACACCGGTTTTCGGAATTCCAAAAGGGGCGCTTATTACTGTATCAGCCTGCTCAACGCTAATGCCTTGTTTAAACGCTTCAATCAGGCCGCATTGAATCCAGTAAATACCAATTCGGTTTGCAATAAACCCCGTAGTATCTTTACATTCAACACAGCCTTTTCCTAGTTGAGTATCAGCAAATGATCTAACACAATCTATCAGTTTTTTATCGGTATCAGTACTGCTCACCAGCTCTAATAAGCGCATATAACGAGGCGGATTAAAGAAGTGGGTTATCATGAATCGACTTTGAAATTCAGCCGAAAATCCATCGACTAATTGCCTTAATGGTATTGTCGAGGTATTTGAAGAAATAACGGCTTGAGCACTACAAACTTTTTCCAGTTGTTTGTACAGGTTTTGTTTAATCTCTAAATTTTCAACAACCGCTTCGATAATCCAGTCAGTATCTGCCAATAAGGGTAAATGGTCTTCTATATTGCCGCTAGTAATCAAACGCGCATTTTTTTTATGCATTAAGGCCGCAGGATTGGCCTTTAATAATTTCTGTACCGCAGTTTCAGCGATTACATTGCGATTTTTACTAGTACCATCTTCTCCTTTAGGTACTATATCTAATAAATAAACCGGAATACCGGCATTACTAATATGGGCTGCAATACTCGCTCCCATCACTCCGGCACCAATAACCGCCACTTTTTCAATATTCATTAGATGGCCTCCAAAATGGTTGCAATGCCTTGCCCACCTCCAATACATTGTGTCGCTAATGCATATTGCTTATTTTCTCTTTGTAAAAGCGAAGCGGCCTTTCCTACGATTCTTGCGCCTGTTGCACCTAATGGATGTCCCAGAGCAATAGCTCCGCCATCCAGGTTTAATTTATCAGCAGCTACGGGGAGATCTTTTAGAACCGCTAAAGACTGTGCAGCAAATGCTTCGTTTAACTCAACTATATCAATATCAACCAAGGTTAAGCCTGCTCTTTGTAAAGCTTTTTGGCTGGCTCCAACCGGGCCTATTCCCATTATTTCTGGGGCACAGGCTGATACTGCAATGGACTTGATTCTGGCTATTTTTTTAAGCCCTTGTTTGTCTGCATAGTCTTCGCTACAAACCAATACCGCCGAAGCACCATCCGTTAAAGGAGATGATGTTCCTGCGGTAACACTGCCTGTCGCATTAAATGCAGGTTTTAGTTCGCCTAATCCTGCTAATGTTGATTCAGGGCGAAGACAACCGTCTTTTTCAACTCTACCTTGTTTGGCAGTTTCTATGGTGATAATTTCATCGTCAAACAAACCTTGCTGTTGCGCTTTATCTGCTTTCTGCTGACTTTGTAAAGCAAACTGATCTTGCATTTCACGGCTTAACTGGTATTTTTCAGCCAGATTTTCAGCGGTATCCCCCATGCTGATATAAGCTTGTGGGTAGGATTTATAAAGTGCAGGGTTTGGCATAAAATTATAGCCGCCCATAGGCACGCGTGACATGGATTCTATTCCTGCACAAATAAAAACATCACCGGCATTCATTTGAATAGCACCGGCTGCCATGTGAATAGCCTGCATGGAAGAGCCACAGAATCGATTAACCGTAGTCCCTGCCACAGAAACAGGTAAACCGGCTATTTGCACGACTAATCTGGCAAGGTTCATACCCTGCTCTCCTTCGGGGAAAGCACAACCTAAAATCAGGTCTTCAATATTTTCTGGATTTATCGAACTTCGATTTAGCAAACCCTTAATAACTTGAGCTACCAGATCATCAGGTCTGACTGTGGCTAATTGGCCTTTAAAAGCGGGGGTAAAAGGGGAACGGCAATATTCGGTAATAACAACATGCTTCATAGTCCTGCTCCTTCATTTTAGAAAGATGTTTTTACTACTATTATAGTCAAATATAAACAGGACAAGTTCAAAGTCTTAGATTTAGATTATATTGATGGAAAGACTTTTGATATATACGTATAATTGTACGTATATACTGATACATAGGAGCATATCCAATGCAAATCACAATGACTGAGCTTAATAAAAATGTAAACTCAATTATAAATCGAGCGTATTCCTCCGGTGAAGCTGTCACCATTCTTAAATATGGAAAACCAATTGCCCGGATTTTGCCAATTAATGATAATTCGTCTGTTGAAGATGCTCTGAACTACCTATCTAGTATAAAGCCTGTAGATGTTCATGATTCGATAAATTCAATTATTAGAAAAGGTCGGCAGCATGGCATTTAAAATGCTTGTAGCAGAACAATTATTTTCCAATGCAATTGTAGTAGATAACAGTGTAATGATGCGCTGGTTATTCAATGACGGATCAAAAAGGGATAGTCTTTACGCGCAAAAAGTTTTGAACCATGTTAAAACCGGCAAACTCAAGGTAATAGTGCCTTATATCTGGGTTTATGAAGTATCTTTTGTAGTTAATTTTTATGCAAAGAAAGCGATGATCTCAGATGAAGAAAGTATAATGCATCTGGATTCACTGTTTGATTTATGCTTAATTATCCGTGGTGAAGAAACACCTAAAGATCTTTTTGTCTTTGCAAGCACTCATAGCTTATCAAGCTATGACGCGTCTTACGTTATGTTAGCATTACAACAAAAATTACCCATTGCAACACTAGACAAGGAAATTATAGCTTGTAAAAATAAAGACCTTAATATTTTCTCTTGAGTCTTGCAAACTTCGTCATTCCTGAAGTTTGAGCGAGAAGAGTATATTATGC
>CAZDMC010000281.1:0-3204 GCA_964506335.1 uncultured Methylomarinum sp.
GTTGAACACGGGTTTTGTGGAAAATCTGGGCGAAAAAGACAAAGAATCGCTCGAAAATAATGGCCATAGTCCTTATTGAGAGCTATTGTGCAGAATTTTTCGTCCAGATTTCTTCACAAAACCGTGTAGCGAATATATCTCACCTAATGGGTGAGATATATTAAGCTAAGGCAACTCGCAATAAATAACCCACCAGATTGCGCAGGATTTTTGTTTGTCTTCAAGGCACAACGTAGGGCGCATAGCTGGCTATGTAACCGGAGTTGTAACGCACAAGACAGACAAAAAGACAAGCAAGGTGGTGGGTTATTTATTGCGAGTTGCCTAAGTTATACTCACTATTTAATTGCTTATGCACTAACTGAGAGGTCAACTGATTTATCTAGGATAATCACAGCAATAGTTTGGGTATTACCTTATCAATGCCATGCATTATAATTCCGTATCCAACTGATCTTTCCAGATTTAATGGGGTAAGACTATGCACCAGTCAGGGTTATACATCAGTTATTCCAGGAAAATCTCAAAATAAATTCATGGTATCGGCAATTTGTTGTTTGGCATCATGTAATGTTTGTAGGGACATATCTGCCGTTAAGGTGTTATCGCCTAATTTTTGAAAAGCCGGAAGGGTATGGATAGGCGGCAGTTTGTTCAGCTGGTTTGAGCCCATAAGACTATGAAATTTAGCAAGAATGACAATATCACTTAATGCCAGCTCGTTTTCATTTTTACTGCAAAAATACCAGTTTTCAGATTCTTTCGGGATATGTTGTAGTGTGTCAGGAAAGCCCCAGTTTTCAAGTATCAAATTTCCTAATATGCCTTGAACCGCAGCAATAGTTTGGTTCAGATCTGCTGCAGAATAATCATTACTGTCTAGGCTATCTGCAAAAATAATGATGGGTAGAGAACCTATATTATGAATTAGCCCTGCTAGTAATGCTTCATCAGGATTAGTTTTATGAATGAGAGTCGCCAAAGTCTGGCTAATAGATGAAATATGAATGCTCTGTTTCCAAAGTGCTAAAATTTTCTTGTTAAGTGCTCTATTACTGCTTTTGAACAGATTTTGCATGCTGATACTTGTGACCAGGTTCCGGGTTGTGGTCAAGCCAAGCCGGGTGATTGCATCATGGCAAGTAGTGATCGGGGAAGCTGGCGAATATAAGGGGCTATTGACAATTTGAATCAGTTTTGAAGAAATAACAGAGTCCATATTGACGATTGAAACAGCTTCATGGACTCCAATATCTTGTTGCATGGCGGCTCTCAGTTTAAGCGCTACATTGGGTAAAGTAGGTATAACAAGGTTGCCTTCTTGATAATGTTGGCAAAATTGTTTAAAGAATTTATTTTGCTGTAAATTATCAGGAATATCTTTGTGATTGGTTAAAGGATTATGACTATTGCTATTACTTTGTTGCAAAACATTTTTGGGAAAATGAATAACCGTAACATCGGTCTTGGCAATTGCTGTGTTTAGATGCTGGCTATCACTGGATAAGGGGTAACAGGCTTTAAAAGTTGATGAATCAATTTCGAGTCCTGAGCCTTTATTTGTTTCTAAAAAACAGTGGCCTTTAACGATATAAATCAGCGAGTCTGAAATTTCACTGCGATTAAAAATAATTTCACCTGCTTTATAATGTGAAACGGTAATCTTTAATTGTTGTAAGGCTGAATCAGACAGCTGAGAAATAGGAATAAGGCGTTTAAGAAATGCCACAGACACTTTTTTCTCTACTCTTTGTTTCTGGGTTTTCTCTGTTGTTTTAGAGGGTTTGCTATTACTGGAATTTTCTTTTGTTCGATTCCAAAACATATTTATTTATCTAGGTTAAACAGAGAATGATTTAAGCGCATCATTAATTTTATCTTTTGCATCATGCAATATTTGTAATGAATTCTCAGGCGAAAGAGACATTTTTTTTAATTTACTCGCTGCTGGGATCGAGGTAATAGCAGGCAGACTAAGTTTTTCTTTTGAACCAATTTTAGTATGTAATCGGGATAATACGACTATATCTGTATAAGAAAGGGTATTACTACTGTTCTGATACCAGTCATCGGACAATAAGGCGACTTCAACAAATTCATCATTAAATCCCCATTTTTTTAATAAG
Source organism: uncultured Methylomarinum sp. (assembly GCA_964506335.1). GTDB lineage: Bacteria > Pseudomonadota > Gammaproteobacteria > Methylococcales > Methylomonadaceae > QPIN01. Next base: position 2,127 of record CAZDMC010000281.1, read on the forward strand.
GAGGCTCCCACCACACCTTTTACGATAGGAATGATAGTGTTGACTTCCTCTTCATTATAGTAATCTGCAGGCAAATTAGCTACAAAATTAAGAAAGGGTACGGCGCCTATATCACAAACCAGACCAGCTAGTAAGGCTTCTTCTGGGCTTTTTTGTTTGCTGGCAGATGCTAAAACAAAACTCAGACTGGACAAATAAAGGCTTTTTTTCCATAATTTATTAAGCATTTTTTTTATTTGCTTGGAATCGCTTTTAAAAATATTTTTTATGCATAAACTAGTTACCAGGCTACGTGTTGCATAGAGGCCAATTCTGTTAACAGCTTCAAAACAGCTTTTTGCAGGCGCTACAGAAACATATAAAGGGCAGTTAGCAACATCAATCAATTTTGCAGAAATGACAGGATCAAACTGAATAATTTTAACGGCTTCATTAACCCCTATGTCATTTTGCATGGCTTTGCGTAGCTTAGTGGCAACACTGGGTAATAGAGGGATTTCTAGTTCTTCATCATGAAAGTGTTGAGCAAATGTTTGTAATATACGGCTGTGACTCAGTTCATCAGGAATTTGTATTTTAGTAAACTGTTTCTTTGCAGAATCTGCAGACATGATTTTTTGAGAAACACAAATAATGCTAATATCGGTTTTTGCAATAGCTGTGGTACTATGTTTTAAACCACTGGATAGTGGGAATTTTGCTTTTGCATCGTTTGCGTCAACATCAAAAGTCTTTCCAGTATTATCCGATAAAGACACCACACCTTTTAATAAATAGATTGCTGAATCAGTAGTTTCATTAATACTGAATACTATTTCACCTTTAGCCAGGCATTCTGCCTTGTGCTCTAATGCAAATGAATTCAGTTTTTCTTCACTAAGAGTTCTAATTGGGATTAACTGTTTTAAGGTCTCAAGAGTGAGCTCTTCTGAAGCTGAACTAGCAGATGATTTAGTTTGTTTTTTATCTTTAAAAAAAGAACGCATTAATGCCATGTAAATACCTTAACGTATACTCTACACCCAGTATATCCTCTTATCAGAAAACTTTTGAAATATTCTAACTGTAGGCTAGAATA
>CAZDMC010000282.1:0-3199 GCA_964506335.1 uncultured Methylomarinum sp.
ATTCATTGATACGTTTATTTATGAAGGGCATCCACTTCATCCGTTGATAACTCGCGAGCTTCTTCTTCCAGCATGACTGGAATTTCATCCCTGACAGGAAAGGCCAAACGATCAGCCTTGCATATTAATTCTTGTGCCTCTTGCTTATATATCAAAGAACTTTTACATAAAGGGCAAGCCAGAATATCCAGTAATTTTTTATCCATTTTTTTTCTCTTCTATCAAGGTCAATAGTTTGTCTATAAATTGTTGTTCAGGCACCGCTTTTATAGGCACATACCAGTGTTTATCGGTTGCAAAATCCATGCATTTAACGGCATCTTTTTCTGTCATCAAAATGGGATTATCATCTTCAAAAATAATATCTTCCGCGCTAAATTGATGATGATCAGGAAAGGCATGACATTCTACCGCAAGCGCTTCTTGTTCAAGCAAATCGAAAAAACGTTTGGGGTTTCCAATTCCGGCAAGCGCATGACAGTTTTGTTGTTTGAATTCAGTTAATAGTTTTTCTTCTTTACTGACTAAATTTATGGCTATATTGCCTTCTACTGTCATTGAAAATTCATTGTCTTCTTCAGCAACACCATTAACAATAATCAGATCCACTTTTTGTAAACGCTCTATAGGTTCTCTTAACGGTCCGCAAGGTAGCATATAGCCATTTCCAAAACGTCTGACACCATCAATGACAGCTATTTCAATATCTCTTTCCAAGGCATAATGTTGTAAACCATCGTCCGATAAAATGATATTACAATCCGACTTATCAAGTAACAGTTGTGCAGATTTGACGCGTTTTGGACCGACTACTACAGGGCAATCAGCACGTTGTTTCATTAATATTGCTTCATCACCAACCTGGTCTGCTTTACTGTGTTGATCCAGCCATTGCGGCCAGTTCTCAGCATTGCCCCCATAGCCACGGCTGATAATTCCCGGTTTAAAACCTTCCTCTCTCAGAAATCGGGCTAGCCAGAGAACTAGAGGCGTTTTTCCTGTACCCCCAACGGTTATATTGCCTATCACAATAACAGGCACTGCTATGTTGTTTTTTTTCAGGATGCCAATTTTATATAAAAATGATCTGAAACGGATAAAATCAGCATAAATCATTGAAATAGGCATAAAGAAAGCTGAAATGTACATTTCTTTATACCATTCATCTTGCAACCAGCGAGTAAGCTTTTGTTTCATATTGGTTTTATTTTTCTGTCACACTTTTGGTCGCGAAAGTAACCCGGCTAAAGCCTAAATTAGTGGCAATATCTATAGCAGTAACGACTGCTTGATGCGGCGTTTTACCATCGGCGCTGATAATAAAAGGAATTTTACGAGAATTACCTGCTGCCTGAATTAAAGCGCGTTTCAAGGTTTCGTTTTTTTGATTAATTAATTGATGGGGAAGACCGTCTTCCCCTGAAATAAAATAAGTTCCTTCTGCATTTATGGTCAAGATAACCATTTTTTCAGCATTCTTGCTCTCACTGCCTTTTGCTTCAGGTAGATTTATTTTTAATTCTGTTTGCTGATTAAAAGTGGTGGTTACCATAAAAAAGATCAGCAACAAAAAAACCACATCAATCATCGGTGTTAAGGTGATTTCAAGAGGGGGTCTTTTGTGTCGGGAAAAATTCATCAGTCTCTCTCTCTGTCACCTTCCATGACATCAATTAATTTTAAGGCTTCTTCTTCCATTTTTAACACATATTCATCGACCAGACGTTCAAAATACCGATGAAAAATAAGGCTGGGAATAGCGACTGTCAAGCCTGCTGCAGTCGTTAATAATGCTTCTGAAATACCACCGGCTAAAATCCCCGGGTCACCGACACCGTGAATCATAATGGCGGCAAATACTTTAATCATGCCCACGACTGTTCCTAATAAACCTAATAAGGGCGTTATCGAGGCAATGGTACCTAAGGAATTTAAAAACCGTTCCAGTTCATGGACTACTTGTCTGCCTGCTTCTTCAATGCTGACTTTCATCATTTCGCGGCCATGATGGCGGTTTAACAAACCGGCTGCGAGAATGGCACCTAAAGGAGAACTCACCTTTATCCGTCTGAGTGATTGTTCGTTTAGATTCTGATCCTTATCCAGACGCCATATCTGAGACAATAGCATAGGGGGAAGAATTTTTTTACGCTGTAATGACCAGAACCGTTCAGCTACAATTCCCATAGCGCCGATTGAACATAGCATAATCGGTAACATTAACCAGCCACCATTTTTTATTAATTCAAACACTTAAAATACCCTATAAATTTGATTAGTCATATTTTAGCCTATCACTGCCTGATTTTCTCGTCCTACCCAGATATAAGCAACAATTAAAGCGATAGCGCAACACAGTGAAGCGATAGAAAAAACCAGTGTAGCTCCCTGTGATTCCCAGAAATAGCCACTGGAAAAGCCCCCGATCATACCCCCCAGACCAAAGCTTAAACTACTATATAGTGCCTGACCTTTACCTTGATGCTGCTGTCTAAAATAGTGATGTAGCAAATGAATCGCCACTATATGGGAGGCTCCAAAAGTAGCGGCATGTAATAATTGGGCAATAATCATTAAAGTAAAAGATTCAACAAAAAAGGCAATCAGTAACCAGCGACATATTCCCAAAACCAGACTGATCAATAAAATAGTGCGTAATGATAGCCAGTTCAATATTCGTTTCATAAACACAAATAATAAGACTTCAGCAGCCACACCTAATGCCCATAATAAGCCAATAGTTGTTGATGAATAGTTAAACTGATTCAAATAGATGGAATAAAACACATAATAAGGCCCATGAGACACCTGTAGCAGGGAGTACACTACAAAAAAGGCAATAACTTTGGGTTGCTTGATAATTTGCAACATACCTATTGCCGATTCAGTTAAAGGGGGCGTCTTTATCTCGGGTATCAATAAGCTTACCAGCCAGATCATAATTAAAAAAGTAATAATCCATTCGGGTAAATATTCAATAGAATACAGATCAATAAAGTGACCAATCGCCAATACAGTGATGATAAATCCAACAGAACCCCACAGCCTGATCTGACTATAACGATGAGGCTCTTTTTTTAAATGAAACAAAGTGGCCGCTTCAAACTGGGGCAATGCGGCATTCCAGAAAAAACTGAAACCCACCGTAATCGTTGCAATCCAGAAATAACTGCTGTGATGAAAAAAACCGGTAAATATT
>CAZDMC010000283.1:0-3195 GCA_964506335.1 uncultured Methylomarinum sp.
GGCCAAAATCAGCTTTTCCGCAGTAGACTTTCTATTCTCGGACAGCCTCCTAGTACTCTGACAACTTTGGCTTGATGAATAGCTGAATAGTTTTTTAAAAAATTAATAGTGTAGGCCGTATGAAGCTTGCGTAATACGGCAGGTTCGATGGTAATAATCCCGTATTACACTTCGCTTCATACGAGCTACATATTCTAAAAATAGCCATCAAAGCTAAGTTGTCAGACCAATATTACAGCACTCAGTAAGTTATGCTTAGTAGAACTTACTGGGTGCTGTAATAAAAAAACATAGAAATCTACGCCCTATTGTGGAACCTATGTCATCATGTAAACCCAGTTTGGGTTTATTTATTTAATTAAATTAATCTATAGGGATTAAAATGCCATTCACAGCAGAACAAAAAAAAGCAGTCGTTGAAGAATACCGATTATCCGATACAGATACCGGTTCACCCGAAGTACAAGTTGCCTTATTAACAGCACATATTGCACATTTAACCCCCCACTTTGCAGAACATAAGAAAGATAACCACTCTCGACGTGGTTTGTTACGCATGGTAAATCAGCGCCGTAAATTATTGGATTATTTGAAAGGGAAAGATGTGGCTCGTTATCGTTCTTTGATTGAGCGTTTGGGACTGCGTAAGTAAAAAATGAAAAGTGCTTAATCTTGAAAGCTTAAGCACTTTTTTGTTAGAAAACTCGGCTTTTAATAACATTGGAAGGTTGTGGATTTGGACATATTTCTATCTACTACTTACCAGCACAAGCTGAAAGATCATTTTCAAATATGAAGACTTTTTGTTTTCATCTTAATAACCTTAATTGTAAGGATTTTAATAGTGACTCCTATCAGGAAAGAATTTAAATACGGCGATCATCTAGTAACGCTGGAAACAGGCGAAATTGCACGTCAGGCCAGTGGCTCAGTATTGATTGATGTTGAAGGTACCTCCATACTTGTGGCTGTTGTGGGTAAAAAAGAACCTAAAGGTGGGGATTTTTTTCCCTTAACCGTAAACTATCAGGAAAAAGCCTATGCTGCTGGTAAAATACCGGGAGGGTTCTTTAAGCGCGAAGGTCGTCCGACAGAAAAAGAAACGCTTATTTGTCGCCTGATAGATAGACCTATACGCCCTTTATTTCCCGATGGCTATAGCAATGAAGTACAGATTGTGGCTACAGTCATTTCATTAAATCCGAATATTGATACAGAAGTTCCTGCATTAATCGGAGCTTCTGCTGCTTTGGCTATTTCTGGCCTGCCTTTTAATGGCCCCATTGCTGCGGCTTGTGTCGGTTATAAAGACGGTGAGTATTTGTTGAATCCGACTGCTGAGCAGGCAGAAGGCTCGCAGTTAGAGTTAGTGGTTGCCGGTACAGACCAGGCTGTTTTAATGGTTGAATCAGAAGCTGATTTGCTCTCTGAAGAAGTGATGTTGGGTGCTGTATTATTTGGCCATGAACAAATGCAATGTGCGATTACTGCAATCAATGAATTTGCTGCAGAAGTTGCGACTCCAGCGATGCAATGGTCTGCACCAGAAACTGATGCCACATTGAGTGGTTTAGTTAAAGCAGAAGTAGAGTCTGGAATTCAGGCGGCATACAAAATTGCTGAAAAATTGGTCAGACAGGATGAATTATCTGCTATCAGGAATGCCTGTATAGAAAAATTAACAGCAGATGAGCAATATCAGGAAAGAGATATCAGAGATATTATTGAACATCTGGAAAAGAAAATTGTACGTGGCTCAATTCTTCAAGAAAGAGTACGTATAGATGGGCGCAATCTTGATACAGTCAGACCTATCAGGGTTAAAACCGGCTTATTAGACAGAACTCATGGTTCTGCTTTATTTACCCGGGGAGAAACTCAGGCACTGGTTGTCGCGACACTGGGAACAGAACGTGATGCACAGATTATTGATGCGCTAGCAGGTGAATATAAAGAACCTTTTATGTTGCATTATAATTTCCCTCCTTATTGTGTCGGCGAAACTGGTTTTGTAGGTTCTCCAAAACGTCGTGAAATAGGCCATGGTCGTTTAGCCAAACGTGGCATTGCCGCAGTATTACCGAATATGGATGAATTTCCTTATGTTATTCGTATCGTATCGGAAATTACTGAGTCAAATGGTTCAAGTTCTATGGCTTCGGTTTGTGGCAGTAGTCTTGCTTTAATGGATGCCGGTGTACCTATTAAAGCACCCGTTGCAGGTATTGCTATGGGCTTGATTAAAGAAGCTAATGATTTTGCTGTACTTTCTGATATTTTGGGTGATGAAGATCATCTGGGTGATATGGACTTCAAAGTAGCCGGTTCAGAAAATGGTATTACTGCCTTACAAATGGATATTAAAATTGATGGCATTACCGCTGAAATCATGAAAGCCGCTTTAGAGCAAGCCAAACAAGGGCGTTTGTTTATTCTGGGCGAAATGAATAAGGTATTATCTGCCACGCGCGAAGAAATGTCAGACTTTGCTCCGCGTATTATCACTATTAAAATTGATCCTAGTAAAATACGCGAAGTGATTGGTAAAGGCGGTGCGACCATTCGCGGCATTACTGAAAAAACCGGAGCCAGTATTGATTTAACAGATGATGGGGTTGTTAAAATTGCCTCAGTTGATAGAGCGGCAGGTGAAGAAGCAAAACGGATAGTAGAAGAAATTACCGCCGATGTAGAAGTAGGTAAAATTTACCAGGGTAAAGTAGCCAGGTTAATGGATTTTGGTGCATTTGTGACTATATTACCGGGTAAAGATGGTCTGGTTCATATCTCTCAAATATCGGAGGAACGTGTTGAAAAAGTCAGCGATAAATTGTCCGAAGGTGATGTGATTAAAGTCAAAGTGCTTGAAATAGATCGTCAAGGTCGAGTGAGATTAAGCATGAAAGAAGTGGGTAAGGAAGATTAGATTTGCTTTATGCTTCAATAAGAAAGGGCCGAAAGGCCTTTTTTTATGCCTGAAAATAAGCTAATAATATAATCCTAGATAAATCAGTTGACCGCTCAGTTTGTGCATAAGGGATTGAATAGTGAGTATAACTCAATTTTATTTCTCTCACCCGTTAGGTGAGATATATTCGCTACACGGTTTTGTGAAGAAATCTGGACGAAAAATTCTGCACAATAGCTCTCAATAAGGACTATGGCCATTATCTTCGAGCGATTCTTTGTCTTTTT
>CAZDMC010000284.1:0-3179 GCA_964506335.1 uncultured Methylomarinum sp.
CTCCGTCCGCACACAATTGACAGCGGCTCGTAACGATCTTGAACAGGTTCTAAGGCAACTCCATTCCCATCGACATTAACTTTTTACTAGCAAGATGTGCTGCCGTGGTTTTAGGATGACTGACAGTAATCTGAGTCAAATAGTCTCTGGCTTTAGCCATATTTTTCTGTTCCAATTCTATATAAGCTAATTTCAGTAAAGCATCTGGCACTTTAGGACTGCCAGCATATTGAGTGACCACTTTAGTAAAAGCAACTTTGGCAGAGTCAATCTGCTGATTAACTTTATAAGCCTCTCCCAGCCAATATTGGGCATTATCAGCATACTCACCCTCAGGAAAATCAGCTAATAGTGATTTAAAAGCGGCGATTGCCCGGGTATTATGCCCATTTCTGAGCGTTTCATAGGCCACTTGATATACTTCACTTTCACTGCCCGAACTTTTCGCTGTGCTATTATCAGCCATGGGGATATCTGTAGTAACATCGGGTGTAGGCACAGGGGGATCAATAATTTTATGATCACTCACTGCCTCAGCCATTGAACCATCTACCGCCATTTCAACATTTTGCTGACTTGCTTTAGGCTGACTTTTGCTTGCAAAAACATCAACGCCAGCCAACTCCTGCAATCTTAAGTCCAGATCTGAGTAGATATTTCCCTGTCGCTTTTTCAAATCAATAATAGTTTGAGATTGTTCTTCAACTATACCTCTTAGTTGTTGCAACTCATGCTGCACCTGTTCCAGACGACCTAATACTTCATATATTGCATGATTAGAAGGTGCTGAAACATTAGTTATCGAACCTGCAGGATAAGTAGAATTATCTATAACCGGCGGTAGCACTCTGGATTCAGCCCAAACAACTGAACAGGCACAGCACATTATGAGTACTAATTTTTTCATTTACCGACCCTGATAAACAATCTCTACTCGACGATTGAATTGCCAGGCCGCCTCATTCATGCCATCTGAAGCAGGCTTTTCTTCACCATAACTGACTACTTCAACCTGGTCACTGGAAACACCATGCACTTTCATCATCCTTAATACTGATTTAGCACGTTGTTCGCCCAGTGCAATATTGTATTCCCTGGAGCCTCGCTCATCAGCATGGCCTTCCAACACAATTCGCACATCAGGATGGTTAACTAAATATTGGGAATGCGCCGCAATCACTTGAATAAATTGTTGTTGAACCGAACTACTGTCATACATAAAATAAATAATCTGTTTTGACAATGGCTTTGCAGGATCACTAAAGCGAGGATCCATTCCTGCACCTTTTGAATCCATTGGCTCACCGGAAATTCCAGAGTCATTTTGATAACCCTCGGTTGTTGCATCATTATTTCCATCAGGTATACCATCCATAATGCCCTGCCCTTTTTCTTCTGTAGAACTGCAACCTGACAAAATGGCTGTACTCATTACCAACGCTAATACGATTTTATTTATTCTCATCTTTTCTATCTCCACTGAAAAATTATTTAATTATCATTTATCTATATTTAGGGTGCCCAGGCTGGCTCACGCACATCACCACTATTAAAAGCCATTTTTTGCTGCATTCTACCATCAACAGAAACTGCCGTTAAAACACCTTTTCTGGCACTGTTTTTAGAGGCAAATAAAACCATGTCGCCATTAGGTGAAAAACTGGGAGATTCGTCATGTCTACCGGCTGTCAACACATTCACCAGTCCTGTTGCTAAATTCATGACGGCTATTCTATAGTCTCCACGATTAGCATGTACCATAGCCAGACTTTTGCCATCGGCAGAAAAACGGCCCCTGGCATTATAATCACCTTCAAAAGTTATGCGTTTGGGACTACCTCCCCAGACAGGAATCCTATATAACTGTGGTTTTCCGCCTCGGTCGGAGGTGTAAACAATAGATTCACCATCTGGCGACCAGGTGGGTTCAGTATCAATCCCATAACTTTTGGTTACTTTTCTAAGCGCTCCACTGCTTAAATTTAGAACATATATGTCAGGACTGCCATCTTTTGATAAAGTTAATGCCAGGCTCTTGCCATCGGGTGAAAAAGCAGGTGCGCCATTAATACCTCGGTAGCCAGCTACTTTTGACCTTTTTCCAGTAGCTAGAGTTTGTACAAAAATGGCTGAGCGTTTATTTTCAAATGAAACATAAGCAATTTTTTTGCCATCTGGAGACCAGGCAGGCGACATTAATGGCTCAAAAGAAGAGGCTATAGTTTTAGGATTAAAACCATCAGCATCAGCCACCAATAGTCTATAACGTTTTTTATTATCCGCTAATGAAGTACTGGTAATGTAAGCAAGTCGTGTACTAAAAACCCCTTTTTTACCCGTTAATTTTTCATAAATCAAATCACTAATATAATGCGCTGTGCGTCTTAACTCTTGTTTTACCACTATCAGTCGATAGCCCAGAATTTGTTCGCCTTTATACACATCAAACAATTGAAACTGTACCTGGTAACGGCCATCTACCTCAGTGATTTGACCGATAACCAAATAATCCTGACCTAATGCTTGCCAGTTTCTGTACCTGACCTTTTCAGCATCGGTAGGTTGCGTTAGCATATCTGTTTCTGCTAACGCCTTAAAAAAACCACTGCGACTCAAATTTGCCTGAATCACTGCCGCTAAGTTAGTCGGAACGCGAAGGGTTTTGCCTTGCCAGCTGAAAGGAACAATAGCAATTGGAACAGCAGATTCAACACCTTTGGTAATTTCTATCACCAGTTCTGCCCTAGACAGTGGTGCATATAAAACCAGCAGGCTGATTAATAAAATTCTTCTAATTGATAAAGTCATAAATAAATATTAGTTTTTTGATTGTTACCATGTTCTGCGTGAGACTTTATTAAAGAACGCTTTGTGTCCTGTGACGCAGAGCGTCACAAAATGCATTCCCACGCAGAGCATGGGAACGAGAGCATTTGAGTTAACTTGGTAGCGCGTCTTTGCGCCAGTCAAACTCGACGATTTGTTAGTCATTATTTGCACATCAATTTAACCTGATATTAACCTTCCATCTGTTTCTTTTTTTGCAATATACTTCGTAAGGCGTGATTTACAGATTCTGCTTTATCCTAGAAAGATCAGTTGAACGCGGATTTATAGTGCAAGTTATTGGTTTCACAGTGCTTTGGTCAGATTATTGCTCCTGCATAATCGACATTCAC
>CAZDMC010000285.1:0-3173 GCA_964506335.1 uncultured Methylomarinum sp.
AAAGCAACTTTCTTATGTTTCAAGAAACCAGATACTTAACCAGGGCACATAAGTAATAATCATCACGCAAAACAATAACACCAGCATAAAAGGAAAAGTCGCCTGATAAAGCTCGGTAATGGGTCGGTTAAAACGATAACTGGCTATAAAAAGATTCATTCCTACGGGTGGCGTTAAATAGCCAATTTGCATATTGGCAAGAAAAATAATACCCAGGTGTATCGGATGAATGTCATAACCAATTGCCACTGGAACAATTAAGGGCACCACAATAATCAAGGCTGAGAATATATCCAGTATTGCACCCAGAATTAGCAAAAAAACATTCAGTAAAATAAGAAAAGTTAAGCGGCTATCGACATTTTCTTTCACCCATTCAAATAAATGCATAGGTACTTCAGCATCTACCAAAAAATTAGTAAAAGCCATTGAAACTGCCAGAATCAACAATATACCGCCTACCATTTGCATAGATTCTGACATGACTTTAATTAACTGCCTTAAATTAATTTCCTTATAGATCAGACCTTCAACAATTAATACATATAAAGCGGTTACAGCAGCGACCTCAGAAACAGCAAAGAAACCACCAAAAATACCTACAAAAATAAACAAGGGCAAAGGGAGTTCCCAGGCTGCTTCATGCACCGCTTCAACCGCTTGTTGCCAGGAAAAAGTACTTTTTTCAATCACTCTATGCCGTGTTGCCCAGGCCACCCATAAAGCTAAAACGATAACCATTAATAAACCTGGAAGTAAACCTGCCAAAAATAATTCAGTTAAGGTAAATGCCTGGCCTATATTCATTTGCTGGACAATAATGCCATATAAAATCAACGGAATGGATGGCGGCAATAACAGACCTAGACTTCCAGTAGAGGTTACCAAACCTAAACTAAATTTTTCGTCATAGCCGTCTTTAAGTAAGGCGGGTAGCAATAAAGCACCTAAGGCCACAATGGTCACACCCGATGCACCGGTGAATGCGGTAAAAATAGCACAGGCAACCAGGGAAACAATAGCCAGTCCCGAAGGCATCCAGCCAAAAAATATCCGGGTCAATTTTATTAATCGTTCAGAAGCCTTACTTTCTGAAAGAATATAACCGGTAAATGTAAATAAAGGTAAAGCAAGTAATAAAGGCGTTTCGGTAATTCGATATAGCTCGATAGCTATAATGGAAAGGTCAATATCTGCTGAGTAAAACCCCATTAATGCAGCAGATAAAATCACTACAAACAATGGCGCGCCTAACAGCATCATAAGTAGCAATAAAGCTATTAAAAAATAGATCATTCGCTATGCCTCAAATCAAACAAAGCAGAAATAAGATAGCGCAGACCTATAATAAAGAAAGCAAAAGGAATAATAGCTTCAGCTACCCAATTAGGTACAAATGCAAAGGCTAATCCAGCATCTTCATATTCTATTTTTACAAATACAAAGCTGTAATAAGCTACCAGAAAACAAACCAGTGCGGTAAACGTATCGGTCATACGTTTAACAAGCTGTTGCATTCTTTTACTTAATGCCGGTAACAATACTTCAATGGTGATATGCTTGCCTTCTCTGCTAGCGACCATAGCACCGATTAATGTCAGCCATAACACTGCAATTCTGACAAAAGAATCTGCCCATAAAAGACCAGAATTAAAAAAATTCCGCATAATAATTTGCACAACTGAAATCACTATCATAGATAGCAATAGCGCCACTAGAATCCCTGTTTCTGTTTTAAGCAATAATTTATAGATTTTAAATATCATGATTAATTTTACTATTACGTTGCAATCGACGTAGCTCAATATTTTTCAAAAATATCTGCCGTGTTGGCTCATCAGCCGAGGCCCATTGAATAATTTCCGTGACAGAACGAAAACAACCTAAACAAATATCTTGTTCATCCAGACAGCAATTTCTAACACATGGCGATTCAACAGATTTTCTATTCTGATTATTATTCATTTAAAAGTTCCAGCCAGTGCACCACTCTAGCTTGTGTAGAATTTTGTAAATGCATTAAACAGCCGATATTTGCAGTTGCTATTAAACCTGGCTGATGTTTCTGCAAGGCTAATAATTTATTCTGTTTTAACTGTTCTGACATTGCCGGTTGTAATAAAGAATAAACACCGGCGGAGCCACAACAAAGATGAGCATCTTCAACCGCTGCTAAAGAATAGCCCCTCTTTTGCAAAATACCTTCAACTACGCCATTTAACTTTTGCCCATGCTGTAATGTACAAGGTGACTGGTAGGCAATTTTCTCATTTTTTCTGCCCAAAACAGATAAATCCTCATTCAATAATAGTTCGCTGATGTCTTTGCATTTATTAGAAAACACCGTTGCTTTCTCAGCATATTCATCATCATATTGCAGTAAAGTAACATAATCTTTAAGCATCACACCACAGCCACTGGATGTCATTATAATAGCTTCCACATTCTGTTCTATATAAGGCCAGCAAGCATCAATATTGGTTCTGGCAAATGATTTGGCCTGTTCATGTGCTGACAAATGATAACTTAATGCACCACAACATTGACTGCTTTCTACTGAAACCAGAGATATATCCAGCTTATCCAAAACCAGTGCAGCTGCTACATCAATTTCTGGGTGCAATGACGGTTGAACACAGCCAGGAAGTAGCAAAACCTTTCTGTTATGAACAGCCTGAGGCCAGGGTTTTATTTTTACTAATTTTGCTATTTTTTTCTTGAAAACACCTGGCAATAAAGGTCTAAAAAAACGAGCCAGTATCATTACACTTTTAAAGCGATGCTTATAAGGAAATATAAGCAGCATTAATTTGCCTATTATTTGTCTGGAAAAAGACTGGGGTACTTTTTTATCAACCATTTCCCTGCCTAAATCCAGCAAACGTCCATATTTAACGCCTGATGGACAGCTAGTTTCACAAGACAGACAATTGAGGCAGCGATCAAGATGTTGCTGAGTTATCGAGCCAACCTGCTCACCTTCCAGCATTTGCTTGAGTAAATAAATCCGCCCACGGGGGCCATCCAGTTCATTTCCTGTTACTTGGTAGGTTGGACAAGTGGCATTACAAAAACCACAGTGTACACATGATCTTAAAATAGCTTGCAGCTCATCATGATCTTCTCTGAATTTTACAAATTCTGCCAGCTGAGTCTGCATTTACCAATCCTTG
>CAZDMC010000286.1:0-1394 GCA_964506335.1 uncultured Methylomarinum sp.
TTTAACCAATAAAAATACCCTGGAAATTGTTGATGGCGAACACTGCAAAAATAAAATGATTTTTGCAGAGGGTGATGAATTAGAAACTGATCTGATTATTTTTTCTACGGGTATTCGCCCCAGGGATGAAATAGCCAGAAGCTGTGGATTGAAATTGGGTTCCCGAGGTGGAATAGCTATTGATGATCAGTGTATAACTTCACATCCTGATGTGTATGCCATTGGTGAATGTGCGGTATGGAATGAGCAAATATTTGGCCTGGTAGCCCCAGGCTATGCGATGGGTAGAACCGTTATCGCTGATTTATCTGGACAACAAGCCAGTTTTACCGGTGCAGATATGAGTACCAAGCTAAAGCTGAATGGGGTAGATGTTGCCAGTATAGGTGATGCCCATGCAATGACTCAAGGGGCATTGGTTTATACCTATCAGAATGGTGCGGAAGGAATTTATAAACGCCTGGTAGTGAGCGAAAATGGAAAAAAATTATTAGGCGCAGTACTGGTAGGTGATGCATCGGGTTATGGCACGCTTCTACAATATTGTTTAAATGGAATTGATTTACCCGAGAACCCTGATGCTTTGATTTTGCCGCATAGATCTGATGAATCTGTTGGATTGGGTCCGGATGCTTTACCTGCTTCTGCACAAATTTGTTCTTGTTATGATGTCAGTAAAGGACAGATTTGTGCTGCTATTGAATCTGGCTGTATGAGTATGGATGCATTAAAAAGTGAAACTAAAGCAGCCACCGGCTGTGGCGGTTGTGCAGCCTTGCTGAAGTCCGTTTTAGATAGTGAGCTGGAAAACTCGGGTATTGCCGTCAATACCGACCTTTGTGAGCATTTTCCTCATACCCGGCGTGATTTATACAATATTGTAATGGTTGAGGACATTAAAACCTTTAATGAATTAATCGAACAGCACGGTAGTGGTCGGGGATGTGAAATTTGCAGACAAGCGGTTGGTTCTATTTTAGCGTCATACTGGAATGAACACGTCCTGGAAAAAAATCATCTCAGCTTGCAGGATACCAATGATACTTTTTTAGCTAATATGCAAAAAGATGGCAGTTATTCTGTAATACCTAGAATGACAGGGGGGGAAGTAACCCCTAACATGTTAATTGCTTTAGGAGAAGTCGCTAAAAAATATAATTTATATACCAAAGTCACGGGTGGACAACGCATCGTGATGTTTGGTGCAAGAGTGGACCAATTGCCTCTGATTTGGGAAGAATTAATTGATGCCGGGTTTGAATCAGGTCATGCTTATGGCAAGTCATTACGGACTGTAAAATCTTGTGTTGGGAGTACCTGGTGCCGTTATGGTGTGGATGACAGTATTGGTCTGGCGGTAGAGTTGGAAAATAGATATAAAGGATTGAGATCAC
>CAZDMC010000286.1:1404-2932 GCA_964506335.1 uncultured Methylomarinum sp.
AAAATTAAATTTGCAGTGTCGGGTTGTACCCGGGAATGCGCGGAAGCACAAAGCAAAGATATTGGTGTTATTGCTACCGAGGGTGGCTGGAATTTGTATGTTTGTGGCAATGGCGGTATGAAGCCTAGACATGGCGACTTATTTGCCACTAATCTGGATAAAGAAACCTTAATTAAATATATTGATAGAGTGCTCATTTTTTATGTGCGTTCAGCAGACCGGATGCAAAGAACCTCGGTATGGATGGAAAATATGGAGGGGGGCTTAGATTATCTTAAATCTGTGGTTATAGAGGATAGGCTGGGTATTTGCGACAAATTAGAAGCGCAGATGCAACATATTATCGACACTTATCAATGTGAATGGAAAACAACGATTGCTGATGAGTCCAAGTTAAAACGTTTTCGTCATTTTGTAAACAGTGATAAACCCGATGACAATATATTATTTGTCGAAGATCGTGGGCAAATTCGTCCTGCTAATCTTGATGAGCATAAGCATCTAGAACTAGTGAAGGAATCATAATGTCTGCTGAAAATCAATGGATAGATGTGTGTAGTGAAGATGATTTACAACCTGATTCAGGAATCTGTGCCTTAGTGAGGGGAAAACAAGTTGCTATTTTTTACATGCACAATAATGGTGCGATTTATGCGGTCAATAATTACGACCCATTCGGCAAAGCTAATGTGCTTTCCCGGGGCTTAATTGGCGATATTAAAGGTGTAGCTATGGTCTCATCGCCTTTATATAAACAGCATTTTAATTTGCAGACTGGCGAATGTTTTGAGGATGAAAATATGAATATTGAAGCCTATGCTATTCGCATAGAAAAAGGTCGAGTGGAAGTGAGGCTTTGAGGAAAATGATGAGTTATAAATATTATATTGCTGATGTATTTACTCATCAGGTTTTTAATGGTGCTCAAGTAGCGATATTTCCTGATGCAGAGGGTTTAAGTGACGAAACTATGGCCAAAGTTGGCAGAGAGCTGAATCTGTCAGAAACGGCTTTTTTATTCAAACAGACTCAGTCAAAAAATACTTGGCAGATGAGAGTATTTTCACCTTATACTGAAATTGACCATACCGGACATCCCGTTATTGCGGCAGCCTATGTTTTAGCATCTTGTGGTGAATTAGATTTGTCTGATCAAAACACCGCTTTATTTTTTGAACAAAACACCAGTACAGTGAATGCTAATGTGAGCAGTGTTAATGGTAAGCCTGGTTTGATCCAATATACTCGACAGGTATCACCGGTAATAGATTTCTACGCACCCACCGACAGTGAAGTGGCAAAAATTTTATCGTTATCAGAAAATGACATTGATAACAAAAAATATAATACACGATTAGTGTCTTGCGGCTTCCCATACCTAGTTGTTCCCGTATTTAAGTATGAAAGCGTAAGAAAAGCGAGATTCAATTTTTCGCTCTGGAGTCAATCCAGTGCACCGCAAACAGCCGCGCAGGAAATTTTATTGGTTTCACCGAAAACGCCGAATAGAGATTCTGATTTTGCAGCG